>JALEVV010000043.1 GCA_022788185.1 Spirochaetales bacterium
TATGTCCTGTACCGCCTGACTTCCCACATAACGCCAGTGGCGGTTTTCATCCGCGTTGCGAAGGTCGCGGAGCTGTTTCTGGAGTTCGTATTTATCCAGAAGCTTCCCTGTTTCGGTATAGTGGTCCTGTATGATGGTCAGAGCCGTGTTGTATATGATCCCGGCGATGTTTATCATGTCGCCCAGGTATCCGAAATCATCGCAGTTATACAGTTTGACGGTCAATGTCCTCATAGGAATATTATAGCATAATATACAGCCGCCTTTCATCCCACGGCCAAGGCGCGTGGGCTTTCTCGGCGGTTAATTTGTAAACAGCCTCCCTTAGGCAAGCGTTTTTACAACTTCCCGTCTTTCTGCTAATATCGTCAGATATGGAAAAGCACGGGAGAATTGCATATGCATGTCTGTTCATCACACTTCTTCTCATCTGGCAGGTGGGAGGAGGCCTTCTCATGCTCTCCTTCGATGACTTTTTCCCGGAACGCGGTTTGGCAGAGGCATTCATCAGTGTCAACATTCCCCACCTGGTGCTCTTTGCCGCTTCCCTGTTTGCTATCAAAGCAGTCCTTCATGATGAAATCAGGGACAGAAAACACTCTTTTTCAGCGTATGCGGCAGTCGCCCTCCTCACCCTTTTCATCACCGCCCTCTTCCAGTTATTCCACCTTAAGGAGATGACGGGAAGCGGCCACACGGTGATGGAGTGGTTCATGATGCTTTTCCCCGTGCTCGTCATTACTCCCCTTCAGAGCGCTGCAGAGGAGCTTCTCTTCAGGCTGGTGCCCTACAGGATCATAGTGAGGAAAAGGAGTGTTAAGTCAACGCTTGCCGCAGCCCTTTTCTCAGGATTCCTGTTCCTTCTCCTGCACATGGCGGCCAACAGCGAGTTCAGAGCCACGTCATCACCCTGGCTATATGCCTACTACTTCCTCTTCGGCTTTCTTGCCATGGTTCTTACGGCATATACGAAGGATATTATCTGTCCTGTCATCATCCACAGTGTCAGCAACGTCTTCGTGCTCACGGTGGCAGGATACAGCGCTTCGCCCCTGCAGGGCGCACCGCTTTTCATGACGGAAGGGGTTCCTTCCCCATTTATTTCCACGCTTACGCTCACGGCGGTCTTTACTGCCGTGTTCATATATTTCATAGGAGCTGAAAATGCCAAAGAAAAAGAAAAAACTGAGTAAGGCAAAGAAACACAGACTGCTTAAGGCAGCGGTGCTTCTCATTGTCCTGGTAATTCTTTTCATCGTACTGTGTTATCTTACGCCCTCTGAAGGCGAAACGCTGAAATCAAGCGGTGAATACACGAACCTGGAGCTTCCCCTCCCTGTTAAGGGTGAGCAGATAGTAAGCCATACGGGATACATCCTGAGTTACAACGAGGAGGCCGAACAGCCCTCCTACGTAGCCTATGAGCTTACCAGGGAGGAGGTGTACGGTGCCCTCGACCGGGGAGACGACTTCAGGGAAGATAAGAGCATCAAAACCGGATCCGCGGTCCTCAGCGACTACAAGGGCTCAGGCTATGACAGGGGCCACATGGCACCTGCTGCCGACTTCAAGTGGTCCGCAGAGGCGATGAGCGATACCTTCTATCTCTCCAACATGTCACCTCAGGTTCCTGCTTTCAACAGGGGTATCTGGGGAGACCTGGAAGCCGTGGTAAGGCAGATTGCAGTGGACAATGAGAAGATCTACGTGTGCACGGGTCCCGTACTGACCGACGGTCCCTACAAAACCATCGGAAAGAACAATGTGGCTGTTCCCAACCGGTACTATAAGGTCATCCTCGATTACACAGACCCCGATATCAAGGCCATCGGCTTCGTGCTGCCCAACTCAGATGAGACTGAGAAGCTGGAGACGTACATCATGAGTGTCGATGAGGTTGAGGAGATAACGGGCCTTGACTTCTTCTATCAGCTGCCTGATGAAGAGGAAGCGGTAATAGAATCATCTGTTGATGCTTCAAAGTGGAATATTAAGCCCTATACGGGGACAAAGGATGAGAACAAGACCCTCATAGACAACCCGGTAACAGGCAGTAACCAGGGCAATGAGGTACTTGACCTTTTCTTCGAAGTTTTCGCAAGATTCAGGAAAGAACTCTTTGACCTTCTCGGCATCACAAAAATCGCCAGGGAGTTCGGACTTATCTGATGGAGGATTTGATATGAAAAAAGCTCTATTGGTCATCGACATGCAGAATGATTTCATTGACGGGGCACTGGGCTCAGCCGCAGCCGAAGCAACCGTTCCCGTAATCAGGAAGAAGATCGAAAGCTATATCAGAGAGGGTTATCCCGTGGTTGCAACCAGGGACATTCACCCGGAGGGATATCTTACGGATGTGGAGGGACAGAGGGTTCCGAGGCACTGCATAAGGGGTGAGAAGGGAGCCGAGATCACATCAGCTTTCTCTGATTTCGCCTTCACACTGGTTGTGGACAAGAATAACTTCATGGCATCCCCTGACGAACAGCAGGCGATAAGAGATGCGGTAGTCTCAGCCCTGGGCTCAGAACCCGATGAGGTTGAGGTCGCGGGATTGTGCACCGACATATGTGTCGTTTCCAACGCCCTGATGGCCAGGATGCTCTTCCCCGACTCCAGGATAACGGTGGACAGGAGCGCCACGGCAGGCACCACGCCGGAAGCAACCGAAGCCTCATTTACGGTAATGAGAAGCTGTCTGATAGACATTATGTGAAGAAACAGCCACCCTCGCGGGTGGCTGCTTACTTTCTAAAGTCTGAATATGAGTTTTACGAGGAAGGCAACTATCCAGGCTATCACGCACTGGAGAACCACGACTCCTGCGGCCCTGCCCCTTCCAAGCTCCCGCTTCACTGCGGAAACTGCCGCGACACACGGTGTGTAGAGCAGTGAGAAGACCAGGAAGACGAATGCGGAACCTGCGGTGAATACCGATTCCACCGAGCCGCCCGGAAGCAGCACGTACAGCGTGCTGACAACGCTTTCCTTGGCTGTGAAGCCTGTTATCAGGGCTGTCGATATGCGCCAGTCGTCAAAGCCCAGGGGACGGAAGATGGGACTTATGATTCCGCCGAGCATGGCAAGCAGGCTGTTCTCCGGATCGGTTACCACATTGAGTCTCACATCGAAGGTCTGAAGTGCCCAGATGATGATCGTGGCAACGAATATGATCGTGAAGGCTTTTGTCAGGAAGTCCTTGGCCTTCTCCCACATCAGCCTCAGAACGCTCTTGGCACTGGGCAGGCGGTAGTTGGGAAGCTCCATTACGAAGGGAACCGGTTCTCCCCTGAAAACGAACCTGTTTAAAATAAGAGCCACAATGATTCCCACGATGATCCCGATGAAGTAGAGTCCTATCATCACGAGTGCGGCATACTGCGGGAAGAAGGCGGCTGAGAAGAAGGCATAGATCGGAAGCTTTGCGCTGCAGCTCATGAACGGAACGAGCATGATGGTCATCTTCCTGTCCCGTTCGCTGGGTAGCGTCCTGGAGGCCATTATTGCGGGAACCGAGCAGCCGAAACCGATCAGCATCGGAACAAAGCTCCGTCCCGAAAGGCCCAGCCTCCTCAGGAGCTTGTCCATCACGAAGGCAACTCTTGCCATGTACCCCGAATCCTCAAGGATAGAGAGGAAGAAGAACAGTACGACTATGTAGGGCATGAAGCTCAGCACCGATCCGACGCCGGTGAAGATACCGTCTATGACCAGTGAGTGTACAACGGGGTTTATTCCGAAAAGAGTAAGGGCTGTATCGGTCAGCTCGGTAAGCTTTCCGATGAGAATCTCAAGCAGCCAGGAAAGACCGTTTCCGATGGGACCGAAGGTAAAGTAGAACGAAAGTCCCATTATGAGGATGAAGAACGGAATGGCCGTATATTTACCCGTCAGCAGCCTGTCCGCCTTCTGGCTTCTCAGGTGCTCCCTGCTCTCATGCGGCTTCACGACACACGCCTGGGTAAGGGTTTCGATGAATGTAAAGCGCATGTCGGCAATGGCGGACATGCGGTCACTTCCGCTTTCCTCCTCCATCTGGGTGAGGATGTGCTCTATCATCTCCTTCTCATTTTCATCGAGACCCAGAACGTCCTCCACCGCCCTGTCATCCTGACAGATTGCCGTTGCGGCAAAACGCTTGGGATAGTTCTCTGCAGCAGCATGGTCCTCAATAAGGTGGATTATCGCATGGATTGCCCTGTGCACGGCACCCTTATCGCGACCGCCCGGGAGGCAGAAATCATAGCGGAGGGGAACCGCTCCCGTCAGACCGACGCTCATTGCATGTTCGATGAGTTCGTCGATACCCTCATTCTTTGCCGCACTGATGGGCACGACAGGAACCCCGAGAGCCTCTTCAAGGGCATTGATGCCGATGGTTCCTCCGTTTTCCCTGACCTCATCCATCATGTTCAGCGCGATTACCATAGGCAGGCCAAGCTCCATGAGCTCGGTAGTAAGGTAGAGGTTACGCTCGATGTTCGTGGCATCAATGATGTTAATGATGCCGTCGGGACGGTTTTTGATGAGGAAATCACGGGTAACGATCTCCTCAGCGGTGTACGGGGAGAGCGAGTAAATGCCCGGCAGATCGGTGACGGTCATGTTGGGATGCTCTCTGACGATGCCGTCCTTTCGGTCCACGGTGACTCCGGGGAAATTACCCACATGCTGGTTTGAGCCCGTAAGCTGGTTGAAGAGTGTGGTCTTTCCGCAGTTCTGGTTTCCCACCAGTGCAAACTTAAGCGGCTTTGACGACGACTTCACGAGTTTTCGGGCGGCCATGCTTTCGCCGACGCCCGGATGTCTTATCGCGTTAATGCGATCCCGTTTCTCCTCTTCGGAGATGGGATGCATGTCATGAACATTTGAGAGGTTGATATACCTTGCGTCATCCTTCCTGATTGTAAGCTCATAGCCTCTCACTCTGATCTCCATGGGATCACCCATGGGGGCAACCTTTATCATGGTGACTTCCACTCCGGGTGTAAGTCCCATGTCGAGGATGTGCTTTCTCAGCGATACCTCGGGAGTTTCCACGCTCTCGATGTACGCATCCTTTCCGATTTTCAGTTCGTCTAATGTCATGGCCCGTATACTAGCACTGTAAGCCATGACTAACAAGCACTCAGACCACTGATTTTCCCTTATCTGAACGTAAGTAGAAAATAACGCTGAAAACCGTGCCGACAACCCATCCTATGGGCCAGCTGTACCAGATGCCTATGTACCCGAAAACGAAGGAGAGCACGAAGGCAAGGACCACACGGAGTATGAGGTCGGCAAATGTCGAGATTACGAAGGGAAGCATTCTTCCCATACCGCGGAGCACGGCATCGGTGATGATCTTGAGTGCAACGACCAGGTAGAACGGACTGATTATCGTCTGGAAGGAGCGTCCGGCTTCGATGATATCGGTCTCATCGGCAGAGACGAACATGATAAGCAGGAACCTTCCGAAGAAGAAAAAGAGTATCGTTACCGGGATTATGAACACAAATGCGATGCCAAGTCCGTTTCTGTACCCGCTTTTCACCCTGTCAACCTTACCTGCCCCGATGTTCTGGGCAACGAAGGAGGAAACACCGTTTCCAAGAGTCATAAGCGTGGTTATGACCATGTTGTTCAGCTTGATCGCGGCAGCATAGGCGGCCATGATGACGGCTCCGAAGCTGTTGATGACACTCTGCACCATGATGTTTCCCACCGAGACGAAGAGCTGCTGACAGGTGGAAGGTATTGCGACCTTAAGTATCTTACCGAGCAGCGGAAAGGAGAATATGACAGACTTCTCACTGTGCACCATCGCAGTCAGCCTTCTGAAAAGCACGGCGCATGATACCACGGAGCTTAAGCCCTGGCAGAGGAAGGTTGCCCAGGCAACACCAGCAACTCCCATGCCGAATGCCGAGACGAAGATTATATCGACTATGATGTTCAGCACGGAGGAGAACGCCAGGAATATGAAGGGTGTCCTGCTGTCTCCCATGGCCGAGAAGATTCCCGTTGCCACATTGTAGAAGAAGAGGAACCAGACACCGTAGATGTAAATGTCCAGGTACTCGGCACTGGGAGCCATGAGCTCTGCCGGAGTCTGTATCAGCTCCAGAAGCCAGTCGGTGCAAAGAAGTCCCACGACGACCAGAAGGGAGCAGAAGCAGAACGTGTAGATGAAGGTTGTCGAAATCGCGGCCTTCACGTCCCGGTACCGTTTGGCTCCGAAGAGCTGGGATACCACGACCGAGCAGCCCATGTTGATACCGAAGGCAAACGATATATAAACAAGTGTAATCTCGTAGGAGTTACCAACCGCGGCAAGGGCAGAGCTGGAGATGAACTTGCCTGCCACCAGTGAATCTGTGATGTTGTATAACTGCTGAAACAGCATCGAACCAAGAAGTGGGAGAATGAACCGTCCCAGAGTACTTCGGACATTGCCGACTGTAAGATCTTTGTTCATGGCCAAAAAAATATTGTTTTTATAAAAAAATTTTCAAGTACTTCTGGTAAAATCAGAACATGAGAATTGTAAAATGCATAAATGAAGAGTGGTCCTTTCAGAAGACATCAGAAGTCCCTTCATCCTTCGACCGCTCCTGGGAAATCATCTCCCTGCCCCACTGCTGGAACGCGGTGGACGGCATGGACGGCGGAAACGACTACTGGAGGGGCAAGGCCACCTATGCAAGGGTGGTAAACGGT
>JALEVV010000070.1 GCA_022788185.1 Spirochaetales bacterium
GCACTCTTTCCAGAGGGGTGCCACATCCTCGATGAAGATTGTCGACACCGGGTTGAAAACCATGTCAAACTCATTGTCATCAAAGGGAAGGGGCCTTGTCATGTCCGCCCTGATGAGGTTTATATCATAGCCTTCCCTCAAGGCAACTTCCTTCTCCTTTCCAAGCTGGGCTTCAGAGTAGTCCAGAACGGTGACATCAGCCCCGAGGGCCTGGAATACGGGACCCTGCTGTCCGCCGCCGGAAGCGAGTGCGAGCACCTTTTTTCCCTTAATCGTACCGATCCACTCTTCAGGTACCGGTACAGTTGGGGTGAGAAGGATTCTGTACTTTCCTGCCTTTGCATTCAGATATTCCCCATGGGTAATGGGCCTGGACCAGATCCAGCCGGTTTTAACCCAGCTGTCAACAGCTTTAGAATTTTCCTCTGTGTAATTATCCTTTGTTACCATTGATTATCCTCTCCAGTGCCACTGCGACTCCGTCCTCATCGCATGAAAGCGTGGTATAAGCCGCAAGGGCCTTCACTTTATCGACTGCATTGGCCATGGCGATGGGCGTTCCCGCCTTCCGGAACATCGCGATGTCGTTGTCGTAATCACCGAAACAGTAGGTATCCTTTATGTCCGTACCGGTGTATCGGCATACATCGGCTATTCCCTGGCCCTTGTCGCATCCCTTTGTATTTACTTCCGTGTATCTGGAGGAGGACGGTACTATCTCCAGATGGGGAAGGGCCTTTGCCGCCGCTTCGGCAAAGAGTCTGTTCTGTCCGGCAGGACCCACTGTCAGATATTTATGAACCTTTCCCTCAAATTCCAGGACCGGGCATACTGTTCCCGGCCTTTTCACGATGGAGTACTCATCATCGTAAAAACTGTCATGTGCCGGTGCGGCCCAGTGCTTTGAGTGAAAGTAAAGAAGTCCGAGGCCGCAGGATTTTCTTATTGCCTCCAGCTCAGTGAGCTCATCCCTGGTGAAAAAGTGCTCTGATACCGTATTCCCGGCGTCATCGATGATGTAGGCTCCGTTAAGGGTAACGAGGTAGGGGGTAAAGGAAAGTCTGTCCGTGATGTCCAGAAGTCCGTCATGGGCACGCCCCGAACAGAGGGCGATCGTGATCCCGCATGCCTCTGCCATTTCAAGTGCCGCCTTTGTCCTGGCTGTGAGTTCATGACGGGTGTTCAGAAGTGTTCCGTCAATATCGGTGAAGACTATCTTTTTCATGTCACGATGATACCACAGAAGCCCGTGAAGTGGTATCATGGGTAGCCATGGAACCTGTTGATATCCTTAAGAAGAGAGATCTTCTCTCATACACCGACATGATTGACCAGATCGAGCGCGGCATCGGAAGAGTGTTTTACTGCGGTATGGACGGAATCGTCACGATAATTGACGATTACTATGCATGCATTGCTCCCTTCGACAGTGACGTCAGGCCCTTTGTGGAGCTGCTGCCTAAGTCCGTCGAGCTTGTCACCGTCCACAGGGAGAACCTGAGGGG
The DNA here is from genome assembly GCA_022788185.1 of Spirochaetales bacterium. GTDB lineage: Bacteria > Spirochaetota > Spirochaetia > Sphaerochaetales > Sphaerochaetaceae > Bullifex. The sequence continues at coordinate 1,506 of JALEVV010000070.1, forward strand.
CATGATGAGGGAGTATGGCTACAGAATGTCCAACCCCTGTTCAACCTATGTTTATGTGAAGGATGAGGATGTGCCTGTGAGGGAGCAGGACATAAGGGTGCTGGATGCTTCCTACGCCGAAGTTATGGACAGTCATTACCACCTTTTCAGCGACATCGATTACATTAAGGAACGTCTTGAGAGCGGAGTCGTAAGGGGAATATTCGTGGACGGTGAGCTTGCAGGCTTCATGGCAGAGCACAGCGAAGGTGCTATGGGCATGCTGGAGATCTTCCCCGAATACCAGAGACGGGGTCTTGCCTACGATCTGGAGGGGGCTTACATCAACGAACACCGAAAGCATCACAGGATGTACTGCAACGTGGTGAATGGCAATGATGCGTCGGAGCGCCTCCAGCAGAAGCTGGGACTGGTGAAAGCCGGCATCTGCTCGGACTGGTACTCCCTGTATTGACAAAATGGTACAACTCCTGTAGTTTTGTGGTCATGAAAACAAGGACGTTTTTTCCATGGGGAAAGAACGTCCTTTTCTTTTTAGGGAGGGTATTGTTATGTGTGGTTTCGTAGGTATGTTCGACATCAGGAAGGATGCATCCGCTTACCGTGAGAGCGTAATCCAGATGTCAAGGAAGATCCGCCACCGCGGACCGGACTGGTCCGGTATTTTCACAGGTCCCGACTGTGTCATCTCTCATGAGAGACTTTCCATCGTAGACCCGCTTTCGGGTAAGCAGCCGCTTTACAGCAAGGATGGAAAGCTCGTCCTTGCCGCAAACGGTGAGATATACAACCATCAGGAGATCAGGGAGCGTTATAAGGGTAAATATGAATTCCTGACAAAGAGTGACTGTGAGGTCATCCTGGCCCTGTACCGCGACAAGGGAGTTGATTTCCTTGAAGACCTCAATGGCATCTTCGCCTTCTGTCTTTATGACAGCGAGAAGGATGTCTACATGGTCGCCCGCGACCATATCGGCATCATTCCCCTCTACCAGGGATGGGACAGCGACGGTCATTACTATGTGGCCTCCGAGCTTAAGGCCCTTGAGGGAAAGTGCACCACCATCACCGAGTTCATGCCCGGTACCTATTTCTCGTCCGAGACCGGAAAGACCGTCCAGTGGTATAAGCGCGACTGGGAGAGCTATGAGAACGTTAAGGATAACGGAGCTTCCGTTGATGAAGTCCGTCAGGCCCTTGAGGATGCGGTAAAGCGCCAGATGATGAGTGACGTACCCTACGGCGTTCTGCTTTCAGGCGGTCTGGACAGCTCGGTAATTGCCGCGATCACGGCAAAGTTTGCAAAGAACAGAATCGAGAGCGGTGACTCAGAGGCCGCATGGTGGCCGCGTCTCCACTCCTTTGCCATCGGACTGGAGGGTTCTCCCGATCTCATTGCCGCAAGAAAGGCTGCCGAATACATCGGTACCGTTCACCACGAGGTCCACTTCACGATTCAGGAAGCCCTCGATGCGATCGATGACGTCATCTATCACCTGGAGACCTATGATATCACGACGGTAAGGGCCTCAACGCCTATGTTCCTCCTGGCCCGCGTCATCAAGAGCATGGGTATCAAGATGGTGCTCTCCGGTGAGGGCTCCGATGAGCTCTTCGGCGGATATCTCTACTTCCATAAGGCACCCAACGCAAAGGAATTCCATGAGGAGACGGTAAGAAAGCTTTCCAAGCTCCATCTCTATGACTGTCTGAGAGCCAACAAGGCCCTGGCTGCCTGGGGCGTGGAGGGAAGGGTTCCCTTCCTTGACAAGGAGTTCATTGATGTGGCCATGAGACTGAACCCGAAGGCAAAGATGGCAGTCGATGAGAACGGCAAACACAGGATCGAGAAGTGGATCGTCCGTGAGGCATTCAAGGACTATCTCCCCGATGAGATCGTCTGGAGGCAGAAGGAACAGTTCTCCGACGGTGTAGGCTACTCATGGATCGACACCCTGAAGAAGCTTACCGATGAGGAAGTCAGCGATACCCAGTTCGCCCTTGCCGACAAGAGATTCCCGATCAACACTCCGGCAACCAAGGAAGAGTATTACTACAGGTCCATCTTCGCCAGGCACTTCCCGTCGGAGTCTGCCGCAAAGTGCGTGCCACATGAAGCCTCAGTTGCCTGCTCAACCGCAAAGGCCCTTGAGTGGGATGAGGCGTTCAGAACGATGAACGAGCCCTCGGGCAGAGCCGTTGCAGGCGTGCACGACAAGGCCTACTGATTTAATGATATCCCGGGCTTCTCCGGCAGGGGCTCGGGAGCAAACTTCACCATGTGAATGTGGTCCTCCCACACTCCGTTGATGAGCAGGTACTTCCTCCCTATGCCTTCACTTTCGTAGCCGCATTTTTCCAGAACCCTTCTGGATGCAGTGTTGCGCGGCATCACATTGGCTTCGATCCTGTGGAGGCCCAGGGTGGAGAAGGCATACTCCGTGACCCGGTTCACCGCCTCCGTCATATATCCCCTGCATATGTGATCCTTGTCCAGGGCGTAGCCTAGGAAGCAGGATCGGAACGCACCCCACACGATGTTATTCAGTGCTATCGTCCCTATGATCCTGCTGCTTGCGGGAAGCGTGATGTAGAATCTCACGCCTGTTCTTTCCTTTTCGTTCTTAATTGCCTTGCCGATAAGCCTGTCAATTGACTCGGCTGTATAGAAGGAATCATCCCTTACACCCTCGTAGGGGGCAAGGAATGTCCGGTTTCTTCTGTAGTAGTCAAGGACCTCCGGAATAAGCTCCTTACTGGCTTTGGTCAGAATGATCATAGCTTCATTATATATCAATGATCTCCTGTATGCTTGACAATCTCCCACTGATTGGGCATTCTCAGACTGTATGAACAAAGCTCCCTGTTTTTACATGTGCATGTCAATGATGATGTCCCTGATGCATATCGAGGGCTCTTCCCGCATGTAATGGAAAACAGATGATTTCAGATACAGAGGAGAGCCCGGCAAGAGCTCTCCTTTTTTTGTGAGGATCGGATGATAGAAATCGAGAATGTGACGAAGATATTCAGGACAAAGGCAGGGTCCGTGGAAGCCCTGAAGGATGTGAACCTGAAGATCAATGAAGGTGAGACTTACGGTGTCATCGGTTATTCCGGTGCGGGTAAATCCACTCTGGTAAGGTGTATCAACTTCCTGGAAACCCCCGATATCGGGGCCGTGACCATCGACGGCAAACGCATAGAGGTCGACGGGGACAGGCTTTTTCTGACTGATAACGGGGAGAGGAAGAAGCTCTCGGAGAAGGAGCTTTCCAGAATCCGAGGAAGCATCGGAATGATATTCCAGCACTTCAATCTCCTGGACAGGTCGAATGTCTTCGATAACGTGGCCTATCCCCTCAGACATACGGGAAAGACCAAAGCCGAGATCCATGACAGGGTTTTCCAGCTGCTTGAGCTGGTTGGCCTTGAATCAAAGGTGAACTCATATCCGTCCGAGCTCTCCGGCGGACAGAAGCAGAGGGTCGCCATCGCCAGGGCCCTTGCCAACAATCCCAAGATCCTGCTTTCCGATGAGGCCACCAGTGCCCTTGATCCGGATGCAACCGAGTCAATCCTCAACCTTCTGAAGGACCTGAACAGGAAGCTCGGCGTAACCATCGTCGTCATCACCCATGAGATGGGTGTCATCAAGACTATCTGTGACAGGGTAGCGGTGATGGAAAGGGGTCGTGTGGTTGAGGAAGGAAAGGTCTATGACATCTTCTCAAATCCGAAGCAGGCCATCACGCGCAGATTCGTCAACTCCACCTCATCCCTTTCCAAGGTCGATGAGCTCGTAAGGAAGGACTCACCCCTCGTGAAGTCAGGGGCGGGTGAGAGCAGGCTGTACAGGCTTGTCTTTGACAAGAAGGTCAATTCTCCGGTCATATCCGAGGTTTCCAGAAAGTTCGGAGTCGATTTCAACATCATTCTTGCCAACGTTGAGGTGATCGGGGATGAGACGATCGGGGCCATGATAGTCAAGATTATCGGTGACGATAAGGCAATAGACGCGGCACTTACGTATCTCAGTGCCACGAAAGTAAGAGTGGAGGCAGTGTGATGGAAGATTTCATTAAGACAGTGGCGCCCAATATCTGGGCATACAGGACAAGGTTCATCCAGAGCCTTGCGGATACCTGGCAGCTCTTCCTTATTCCGGGCCTGATCTCCTTCTTCCTCGGCATCTTCTTCGGTGTAATCCTTACAATAACCCGTAAGGGAGGCATAAAGCAGAATCTGGTGGTATTCAGGATCATCGACACGATCATCAATGTTTTCAGGGCCATTCCCTTCGTCATCCTGCTTATTTTCCTCATTCCCTTCACCCGTCTCATGGTGGGAACGGCAATCGGAGTCAGGGGCGCTGTCATCCCCCTGATCTTCGGAACGGCACCCTTCTTCTCCCGTCAGGTGGAGACTGCCCTTGCCAACGTCTCTCCCGGAAAGATCGAGGCGGCCCGCGCAATGGGCTCCGGCACATTCGGACTCATATTCCGTGTCTATCTCCATGAAGCTGTTCCCGAGCTTGCCAGGGTGACCACGATCACGGCAATAAGCCTGGTGGGACTCACCACCATGGCCGGTGCGGTAGGTGCAGGCGGTATCGGTTCGTTTGCCATCAACTACGGTCAGGGTCAGGGACACCCCGACATCGTCAACGTCTGTGTTGTCGTCCTGCTCATTGCAGTGTGCATCATCCAGGCGATCGGATCCTTTATCGCGAAGAAAACCACCAACAGAACGTTCATACACAGAATTTACAAAAAAGATTCAGTCTGAACTGAAATAAAGTAGTTGAATATTTATGCATGAAGTGGTAGGGTATTGCTATCAAGTGCAGGAGGGTTGATATGAACACAATGAATAATTCAATGATGTCATACATGTGCCAGCTCTCCATGTGCATGCCCTGCCGGGCATAGTATCTTCTTTTATTTAATCTAATTACATTTTATCTTAATTGCTATTGGACGATATTATTATCTCGTGCATATCTTGTGCATATTTATGCATAATCACATATTCTTGAAAGGAAGAAAAAATGAAAAAGCTTATCATCACATTATTAATCGCAGCTCTGGCCCTCACAGGCGTTTTCGCAGCAGGTACAAGCGAAAAGTCAGCTCCCGTTAAGATCGGTGTACCCGATGACGCAACCAACCAGGCAAGGGCAATCAAGCTCCTGGAGACCGCCGGTCTCATCAAGGTCGATCCCGCAGTGGGATACTCCCCTGAGATCAAGGACGTCACCGAATACATCTACAACATCGAAATCATACCCACCACGGCAAACACCCTTTTCTCCACTCTCAATGACTTCGGCGCATCAACCATCAACGGTACCTACGCAACCTCCGCAGGACTTGTCCCCTCAAAAGACGCCATCCTTATCGAGACTCAGGACGAAGACGGTAACAATCCGTACGTGAACATCATAGTTGCCCGCACTGCAGAGAAGAATGATCCCGACTTTGCAAAGGTCGTTTCCGCGTACCAGACCGAGCTTGTCGCAGAGTACCTCCTCGCAAAGTACAAGGAAGCTTACTTCCCCGCATTCAGGTATGACAGCTCCTCAACTCAGTATCCTGACGTCGTGGCAGAGATCGACAGCTATGTTTCCTCTTCCGCCGGAAAGAGAGTCGTGAAGGTCGGTCTATGCGGTGCCGCAAACGAGTACTGGAATGCAGTTCAGAAGGTCCTCGACGACAGAGGCGACAAGATCTTCATCGAGCGTGTTGAGTTTGATGCATACAACCTCCCCAACGAAGCCCTGAACAACGGAGACATCGACCTCAATGCCTTCCAGCACAAGGCTTACCTCAACAAGGAAGTTGCTGCCAACGGATATAAGATCGAGGCCATCGGCGATACCCTCATCGCTCCGCTCTCCCTCTATTCCAGGAAGGCTGCAAGCGTTGAAGAGCTGAAGAATCTGGCTGGACTTGCAAAATGAGTTATACGGCTGAATCAATAAGAAATGAAGCCCTTCAGGAGAGAGACTATGCGGTCTCTCTCCGTCGTTATTTCCACACCCATCCCGAACTTCCCTGTGAGGAGTGGGGCACTGCGGAAAGAATTGAGAAGGAGCTTCACGAACTGGGGCTTGAGACCGTTAGGGTAGGAGAGACCGGTGTTTATGCGCTGCTTGAAGGGGAGGAGAAGGGCGGACGTGTCATACTCAGGGCCGATATCGATGCCCTTCCCGTAACGGAAACCCATATGTGTCCGTACAGGAGCGTGAATGAGGGAAAGATGCATGCCTGCGGCCATGATGCCCATACTGCGGCCCTTCTGGCTGCTGCCCGGATACTGGTCAGACACAGGGCTGACATCAAAGGCTCCGTGGCCTTCTGTTTCCAGCAGGCAGAGGAGATCGGGTACGGTGCCAACATCTTCGTGAAGGAAGGATATGTCAAGGGAGACAGGTCCTTCGGCATCCATCTCGCTTCCAACATGAGGTGCGGAACCGTATCGGCCACTCCCGGACCCAACAACGCATCCGTTGATTTCTTCAGGATAAAAGTCCATGGAAGGTGTGCCCATGTGTCCACGCCTGAAAAGGGCGTTGATGCCGCGTACATCGCTTCCGCGATTGTCGTGGGTGCCCAGGCACTGGTGACCAGAAGAACCAATCCCACCGATTCCGTCATCATCGGCATTGGTAAGATCGTGGCGGGAACCGCGTACAACATAGTCGCCGGAGAAGCCGTGATAGAGGGAACCATAAGAGTCATGTACCCTGAGATAAGAGAGAAGGTGAAGGGTGAACTGGAAAGACTGGCATGCTCAACTGCCGACCTTTACGGGGGATCAGCTGAGATCGAGTACCAGGATTTCACCGCTCCCCTGATCAACCCAGAGGGTCCGACCCGGGAAGTTGCAGAAGTTGCATCCCAGCTGTTCGGGCGGGAAAACGTCGTTACCAACAGACCGTACAGCCTGGGCGGGGATGACTTTGCCGAGTTCATCCTGGAAGTTCCGGGTTGTTATGCCTATGTGGGTTCCGGCAATCCTGAGCGCCCTGAGACCGAGGTTGCACACCACGACTCAAAGTTCGACATCGATGAGGACTGTCTCGTCGTTGCAGCGGCTCTTCATGCGGCATATGCCCTGGAGTATCTTGACGGCACTCTACAGAGCGTCGGTACCAAATAAAAAAGCACTCAGAGATAATGACACATGGAGGAGAAAGCCATGTGTCTTTCTGTAATAAGCAACCTGAAAAGGAGTGTTTTCGGGTGCAACTTCGATATTTCGATGATGGATGCGCGCGTCACTTCCCATAAGGACGGTGTGTTCATCGAAGCCCTTGACGCTACTGAGGGGTGGATACCGCTCTTCGGTGCGGGACCTGACAGGATCTTCGTCACGATGCCGACCTGCTGGCCCTGTGATGACAGAAGCGATCCCCGGATGGGAGATGTGAATGTCGTGAATATCGCAGCTGACCTGCTTCTGGGAAAGCGGAAGTTCAGCGATGCGGTGAAGCTGGCCGAGGATGACCGGATATGCAGTATTCCCTCATTAACCTTTCAGTGCCAGGTTGCTGACAGGAACGGGAACGTGCTCCGATTTACGCCCCACATAGGGTGGGAGTACCTGGAAAGGCCACCCTATGCGGTGATGTCCAACTTCTCACCCTTCATCGGGGACGGAATGGGCACCGACCGCTTTGAAACTGCCTCCATAATTCTTCAGGAAGCGGACGATTTTTCAGTCATGGATTGCTTTAATCTGCTCATCCGTTGCCGCATGACTTCCCCGCCCACCAGGGTATCCCTGGTCTTCACACCCGATGACGGGACAGTGTACTGGTGCCCTGACGGGAACATAAATCTTATTGAGAGCGTGAAGATAAAATAACCGGGACCTTTCAGCCCCGGTGAGGTTCATTTATTTTCTGTATCCGCACTTCGGACAGACGCCGTTTTCAAGCCTTACTCCGCACAGCGGGCAACGGTCGACGGACTCTATCGGATGGAATTCCTCCGAAGCGGCATTCACGCCGCTCGTGAATGTGAGCTTTGCGATGTTGAGCTTATCCTTTAAAAGGTCGTAGACGATCTTGATCATGCCCTCAACGGTCATGGTCTCCTTTGTCACTACCAGACGGCATTCGGGATAGGCCTTTGCCAGAGAGGTCTCGAAGGCGGGACCCTTCATCGTGTTCGTCGGGTGACCGTCCCTGATTCCCTGCTCCTCATAGACCTTAAGGATTGCGGGAAGAAGGGGATCATCCTCCCTGAGGATGAGTGCGTGGTCGAAGTTCTTCAGTACGTCCCATGCAGTCTTCTGGATCTCATTGCACGGAAAAACCATGTTGACGCCCTTTTCCACATTGTCCTCGACTTCGATCGTCAGAACTCCCGTGTGTCCGTGGAGGTACTGGGCCTCACCCCTGAATCCGTAGAACCTGTGTGCATACTGCAGGCTCAGTGTCGTGATACTTCTCATGTTCCATTCTCCTTTTCGGGATCGGAGGAGGATGCCCTGCACTCAGGACAGATGCCGGAGAAGATTATGTCATGGGAGAGAATCTCAAAGCCATGACAGTCCCTTATCCTCGACTGCAGATTCTCCATATATGGCATGTCCACATCAAATATCCTGCCGCAGGAACGGCATTTTATATGATAGTGGGGGTTGCACATTTTCTCGAAGCAGTCCGCACCTCCGGGCAGGGTTATCTTCCTGATCTGGCCTTCATCGGCCAGTCTGTTCAGATTCCTGTACACCGTCGCCCGGCTGAGAGTGGGGTAATCGCCATGTATCATCTCATAAATCTCATCCGCAGTGGAGTGTCCCTTGGTCCGGTTAACTGCTTCCAGTACTATGGAGCACTGAATCGTCTGTCTTCTGATCATACTAAGTCATCCATTCTTCATACCTGATCCTTAATGATACTTTATATCAATAAGAATCAGGTGTCAAATATTATTTGTGTTTTTCTTCACAAAGAATATTATCTGAGCAACTGTAATTCAAGGACTCTACGCCCCGTTCATTGAAGAATGGAACGCGCTCATATATCCTTACGGGTATGGAAGCTGAAAAAACCGGAAAACTGATAAAAAGACTGCGCCTTGAGAAAGGACTCACCCAGAAGGAGCTTGCACTGATGATAAATGTAAGCGACAAGGCTGTCTCCAAGTGGGAGCGGGGGTGCGGCATGCCTGACCTCTCGCTGCTGCCACCGCTCTCTGAGGTGCTGGGCATAACGGCGGAAAGCCTGCTTTCCGGAAAACTGGAGGAAAATGCCATGATTAACGGAAATATGAAGAGGATCAGGTTTCATGTCTGTCCCGAGTGCGGGAACATCGTAACTTCCCTGACGGATGGGGAAGTGTACTGCTGCGGCAGGCAGCTAACTGCCCTTAAGGCCGTAAAGGACAGTGAGGGGACGGTAAAGGCGGAGCGGGACGGGAGTGAAGTCATCATCTCCGGCACACACCCGATGACGAGGGAGGATTACGTTTCCTTCGTGGCCCTGGTCTCAACAGATACCGTGCTTGTCAGAAAGCTTTATCCGGAGTGGGATCTGATGCTCCATCTGCCTCGTATTCCGCAGGCACTTCTCTACTGGTACAGTGCCAGGGAAGGGCTTCACTGGTCAGGGGTATGAGAAACCGGACTGGATCGCTCCAGTCCGGAAAAGGATAGATCAATACCCGGGACCAACCGGCAGTATCAATGCAAGAAGTATGTAAATCAGGCCGATGGGGAAGAATCCCGATGCGCAGAACGCGATAAACGTCACCAGTCTGACAAGGAAGGTGGAAATACCCAGCCTCCTTCCGATCCCGGCACAGACGCCGAAGATCATTCCGTTGGGGACTCTCAGAAGTCTCCTCTGATATGCTGAAAACATTATTCTGTCTCCCTGTTTCTGTTCTTCAGTGCGGAAAGCTCTGCTTCCACATCCCTTGAGAGCTCCATCTCCTCGAAGCTTTCACCTGCTGTCTTTACCTTTGAGTCGGGGGAGAAGATCTTAGCCTCTGCCTCCCACTTCTCGATTCTGGACTGAAGCTCCTCGAACCTCTTTGCGTACGTGACGCTGTCTGCCTCGCGGAGTGTCTCATTGACCTTCATCTTATTCTTTGCGGCAGCGGCTCTTTCAACAAGCTCGGTTCTTTTTGCCTTCATTTCCGTAAGCTTTGCACTCACTTCCGAAAGCTGTTCCTTCAGTGAGACGATGATGTTGTCGAGGGTGGAGAGGTTCTTTTCAAGGATGGCTGCCGTTTCAGATGACTTTTTCTTCTCTATGATCGCCTCGCGTGCCAGGTCATCGTTTCCGTTGTCCACTGCAAGGGCTGACCTTTCAGCCCAGCGGGCCGTTGCGGCATTGACCGATTCGAGATTGCGTCTGATGCTCTCGCTCTCTGCCGTCTTCTCGGCAATGGACATCCTGATCTCTCGCTCGGTATCCTCCATCTCGGTAATCATCAGGTTGATCATCTTTTTGGGATCTTCCATCTTATCAAGCATGCTGTTCACATTTGAGGAGATGATGTCTCCCATTCTCTTAAATACGTTCATTATCACTTTCTCCTTCTGGAATATTTTTAATTTTTGATGGCAACTATGATGCAAACGGCGTGCCAACTCCGAGAAACAGTGGAAAATAATACCCCGATGGCAGTTATTACCATGGGTTTTGGCGGAAATCACCACTTTTGGCCTTGTTGCTTTATACCTGAATGGTGGATTATCATACTTTCATGAGCACACTGTATATGGTTGCAACCCCTATCGGTAATCTTGAGGATATTACCGTCAGGGCACTGAAGATACTTGAGAGCGTGGACGCGGTTGCCTGTGAGGATACCAGGCATACCGGACTGCTTCTTTCCAGATATGACATAAAAAAGCGCACGCTTGCTTGTCATGCACATAACGAGGAGGCAAGCAGCAGGGGAATAATATCCCTGCTGGAGCAGGGCCTGAACGTAGCCTACTGCTCGGATGCGGGAACTCCGGGTATTTCAGACCCCGGAAGCAGGCTGGCGGAAAACGTCAGGGCTGCGGGCTTTGACGTGGTGCCCGTACCCGGTGCCTCGGCCGTCATCACCCTTCTCTCCGCAGCAGGCAATGTGGGAAGGACCTTTACCTTCGAGGGCTTTCTATCCCCGAAGAAGGGAAGAAGAACTAAGCGCCTTTCAGAGCTGATTTCGAGAGGTGAGACCTTTGTCTTCTATGAGTCCCCTTACCGCATCGTGAAAACGCTGAAGGAGATAGGGGAGATCGCGCCTTCCTGCCGGATTGCCATGGGCAGAGAGCTTACGAAGGCCTTTGAGGAGATATTGGTCGCACCCGTGTCCGAAGTCATCGCATCACTGGAGAGCCGGGATGCGGTGAAGGGGGAATTCGCCGTGGCGGTATGCCCGAAGGCAGAAGCAGATGATAACGCTGAAGAAGATATCGAGTCTTAAACCTAGGGTTCAGGTCAGAAAGTGCGGAGCCGCAATGCATCTGGCTTACATGGGAACCGTATATGATAAGGATTATACGGAAGGCCTCCTTGAAATCCTCCTTTCATCCCCGCTGGTCAGCGATGAGGACGGGGAGTATTTCAGAATGGCCTTTGCTTCCTTTCTTTCCGGCTCGGTCCTCTCCGGTGAGGACATCTATTACAGATGCCTGAAGATCCTGGGAGAGGAGAGTGCGGACTGGGATGCAGTGGATGAGGAGCTGAAGCTGGACCAAACGAAGAGGGACGTGTTCCCAAGAAGGCTGCTGCTGGACAGGGTACGTTCCCCCTACAACATCGGTGCAATCTTCCGCTCCGCTGAGAGCTTCGGTGTGGAACATATATATCTCTATGAATGCGGTGATGTCTCATCGCCCAGGGCAATGAGAACCTCCAGAGGTGCGGTGGACGTCATTCCCCACACCATCATTTCCTCGCCAAAGGAGGTACCGGGGCCCTTCTTTGCCCTGGAGACTGGCGGCACGCTGATAAAGGATTTCGCCTTTCCAATTGATGGAACGTGCATCATCGGCTCGGAGGAGAGCGGAGTCTCCCCTGAGTGCCTGGCTCTTGCCGGAAAGGACAGGGTCACGATACCGCTTTACGGAGCCAAGGGCTCGATAAACGTATCCGTTGCCACCGGCATCCTGCTCTATGAGTGGTCTCAGGAGCCCTTTCCGCTTTCGTAAAGCTTTCTTAAGCTGTCCTCGATGATACGGTTGAAGGAGCCCGGACGGAAGTTGCCCTTCCTGTCCCGCTCGCTTCCCGGAAGGCCCGTGAGCAGTTCCATCCCTTCCTCGATAGTGGAGAGCGCCCACAGGTGGAAATCACCTCTGGAGACTGCTTCCTCCACCTCATATGGGAGGATTAGGGAACGGATGTTCTGTTTCGGGATCACAACACCCTGACGGCCGGTGAGGCCGCAGAGCCTGCATGTGTGCCAGAAGCCTGTAATCTTTTCATTTATGCCGCTGACCGGCTGCAGGGTTCCCATCTGATTCACCGATCCCGTAATCGCAATGTCCTGACGCACCGGAAGCTCCCCGATTGCGGAGAGCAGGGCGTAGAGCTCTGATGAGGATGCGGAGTCGCCGTCCACCTCACTGTAGTTCTGCTCGAAGCAGAGTCCTGCATAAATTGAAAGGGGGAAGGTCCGTGCGTAGTTCTTCCTGAGATACCCTTCCAGGATAAGGATGCCCTTATCATGGATCTCTCCGCTGAGACCTGCCTCGTGCTCTATATTGACGATTCCCTCACTGCCCGGTGCAACCGTGGCCGATATCTGTGCCGGGGTGCCGAAGGAGCTGGTTCCCCTGTCCATGACTGCAAGACCGTTGATCATGCCGACGCGGGAGCCGTCGGTGCTCACCAGCAGCTCCCCGTCCTTGATCTCCTGATTGATCCTCTCTTCAAGGATGTCCGTAAGATAAGCCCTGCGGTCAATGGCCGTCCTGACCGACTGGGCACTTACTTTTCCATCCCCCGCAAGGCGGGCTTCACTCATCAGGTCCCCGATCAGGCCCATCCGGGTTGTGAGCTGTCCCCGGTCCTCGCAGAGTCTTGAGGAGAAGCGCAGAAGCTCCTCTGCCGCCTCCGGTGTGATATCCGGTTCCACGCTTCTGATATATCCAAGGGTACCGAGTATGTTATTCCTGTCTGCATCCATCTGGGAGTCAAACTGCGGCGCTGCCTTGAAAAGCCTCAGGAACGCCTCATCCTTTTCGCATAGCTTCTCATAAATATCCTCGTTGCCGAGCAGGATTACCTTGGTCGCCAGGGCAACAGGCTCAGGACGCAGACGCTCTTCCTTTCCCAGGGAGCCCTGTACTCCCGGGGTGGTCATTGCCATGGCTGTGGAATCGAGATGGCGCTTTATCGCATCCCAGAGTCCCTTCTGGGCAAGCACCTCATCTGCGGTGAGTACCAGAAATCCTCCGGAGGCGGCAGTGTAGGAGCCTGTCCTCACTGCCATGTGGGGGTACTTTTCACCCATGTCCCTGTAGCCGAAGAGGTTTTCGAAGGTGGGATGGGACTCCACTATGAAGGGCCTGGACGTATCATTGCTCCTGTCCAGTGCCAGATTCACAAAGGAATATGCTTCATCAAACGGGAAGTGCTGAAGAACCCGGAGGTAGCCTTCTGCTTCCGGTATCATGGAAGCAGCCCTTTCTAGTACATCCCGGCTGTCTGCGGCAGTCATCCCTGCAAGCAGGTCCTTCAGCATTTTGCCATGGCCCCTGTCCAGCGTCAGGGCCACCGGAGACATGGGATTCGTGGGATTTGCAAGATAAACCACATCCCGGATTCTTGAGGCATCCCCCTCAAGGGCTGCCGTTTCGGCTCTGAGTGATGAGAGCTTTCCCGTTCCCGGGTCCCCGCTTATGAAGATGTTGTATCCGGTTCTGTCCGTCATGAGCCCGGTACGCAATGCCATGAGGGCCCGCTCCTGTCCGACTATCCGGTGCTCCGCATTTCTGAGATCCTCATCGGTTACCTTATATGAAAAGCAGATCTCTGCCCTGTCCAGTTCTCTGATCATGGGAAAAATGATATGAGGTGGAAAAAACTGTGTCAACGTATTATACTTGACGTCATGAAACTGAACGAACTGGACGCATTTCTGAAAGAAAGACTGGCAATTGGTGACTTTCCGTTTGACGTTTCCCTCAACGGGGTGCAGGTGGCCTGCTCCGATAAGGAAATAAGGAAAATCGGGTTTGCAGTCGACGCCTCCCTTGCCACGATAAAGGCCGCAGCCGAACAGGAGTGCGACATGCTCTTCGTCCATCATGGCCTTTTCTGGGGAAAGCCGCTGGCTGTCTCCGGCCCTCACTATGAGAGGATCAGGACACTGATCGGGAGCGACACGGCGCTTTATGCCTGTCACCTTCCCCTGGATGCCCATCCCGTCTACGGAAACAATGCCCAGATGGCAATGGCTCTTGGCATGAGGGAATATGACATGTTCGGCATGTATCACGGATCCATGATAGGCGTTAAGGGCAACCTTCCCTTTGAGATGAGCCTTGAAGAGGTATGTGGCCTGCTTGGTTTTTCAGAGAATACGGGACTCAGGACCCTGCCCTTCGGAAAGGAAAAGGTGAAGAGTGTGGGAATCATCTCCGGCGGCGGGGGTGATGATGTCTGGCAGGCCGTTAATGATGGCCTGGATCTGTATATTACGGGTGAAATCAGCCACCAGAACTTCCATGAAGCCCTCGAGGATCATATCAGCGTCATTGCCGGAGGTCACTATCAGAGCGAGACCTACGGAGTAAAGGCAGTTTTAAGGATGCTCATGGGTGAGCTTGGAATCGAAGGAGTGTTCCTGCCATGGCCGACCGCTCTCTGAGACGTTATCTTCCGCTTTCCCTGACGGCCCTTGTGATCGTCCTCGATCAGATAACAAAGGCCCTGGTTGTCGCATACATTCCTGAGAACACAGTTTTCAGAAGCTATTTCGGAGATTTCCTGGAGATAGTCCACGTCAGGAACACGGCCATTGCCTTCTCCATCGGAACCGGACTGGATATCCCGGTGAAGCTCGTGTTCTTCGTCGTGCTCCCGATAATCCTGATGGTACTGGTAATCTGGTGCGTCATAAGCCGGAAGACCGATGGGGATTTCACGGTTTTTCAGAAGTGGTGTCTTGCCGCCATCGCGGGAGGCGGGATCGGCAATCTCATTGACCGGTGCTTCCGCTCCCTCAGGGTCGTTGACTGGATCAGTACCGACATGTACGGCTTTCTCGGCTTTGACCGGTTCCCGACCTACAACATTGCGGATGCGGCGGTTACCGTCTCCGTCTGCCTCCTCATAGTTTCGTATATCATAGGAGAAAAAAAGAAATGAACAAAAAAGCCAACTCACTGATATTCATGCTCATAGCCACTGTCGTGAATCTCCTGCTTCTCATGATATTCTTCATCCTGGGCTTTGTGATCCTCAATTTCGTCATAAGCGCAATGCCTGACAACGCCGCCGTCGTCCAGATCGGGGTCGTGGTTGTCTTCATTGCCGCAATTGCGCTTTCCTTCTTTGTCTATTCGAAGCTCGTGAATTTCGTGACCGTGAAGTTCAGCCTTGAGGATAAGCTCGATCCCCTTTTCGTAAGAAAGGGTTCCCACCGTCAGAGAGGTGAGTGAGCTTGCGCTACCCTTCGTTCTCAACCCTGGAAGATGCCTCATGGTATGCCTATTCGGATGAACCAATCCAGAAGAGTCCCTTCTGGAAGGCCGGTCTGTATGACCCGGCGGTCATCCAGCGGGAGGATTCCCCCGATAACCTCTGGCATCTCTTCGCCAATACCTGGGAGGGAATAGAGCACTATACATCCCAGTCAGGGTTCGACTACAGGGTTCAGCATGTGGTGCTCCTTAGAGGGCACTCACCCTTCATCTTCCGCGAAGGGAATACCTACTATCTTCTCTATGAAACTCATGACAAGGACTATCTTGGAATGAGGGACAAGGGCAACAGGATCTCGTCATCCAGGATCAACATGATTTCGAGCACGGATCTCAAGCTGTGGTCGAAGCCCAGAGTGCTGCTTTCAGCCCTGGATGTGCCCTATGCCTCCGACTACTCGGAGCCGAGGCTCTCCCGTCCCCAGCTCGTGATGTGGGAGGGAAGGTACCGCCTCTACTTCGGTGCATCCCACAGGGAGCTTTATGACACGGGACAGAAGTGCACCGAGTACTTCTCCTATGCGGAAAGTGATACGATAAACGGACCGTACATCCCCCTCAAATCGCCCATCATGGCAAGTGATCCCGACAGCAGGTGGTCGAACCTTGCCCTTGGAAGCATCAAGATACTGCCCTGTGCCCAGGGCTTTGCCGCAATCCGCTGTTCGTTCTTCTTTGATGAGGAAGAACGCAGGAGCCGCTCGGTCATGATGCTCCTGACAAGCGAAGATGGCATAAAATTTGAAGAGAAACGCATTCTGATGCCACCGATAAGGGAAGGCTGGGCCTCCAGATACATTACCTCATGTGATGCGGTGTACCGCTCTGAGGAGAAGGCCTGGTACTGTTATTTCAGCGCTAATGACATGGGAAACGGGGATCATCCCTTCCTGGTCAGGGAATCCCTTGGCCTCCTGATCGGAGCCGAGCGTCAGTTCTTCCATGCGGAATAAGTAGACAAACAGTCTCTCTTTCTGTTAATCTGCCCACCGTCAATATCGAAACCATGGCATTATGTCGATGGCGTAGGGGAGCATGCTCCTGACTATTCTATTTCGAGGTTAACACTATGTTAAATGAAATGTGGTGGGTACTGCTTCTGGTACTCAACTTCGTGGCGATACTTCTCGCTTATCGCCTCTGGGGAAAGCTCGGGCTTTTCATCTGGATTCCGATCTCAGTCATCGTGGCAAACATTCAGGTCACCAAAAACGTGAACCTCTTCGGTCTTGAGGCGACGCTTGGCAACATCGTCTATTCGACCGGATTTCTTGCTACCGACATTCTCTCCGAGATCTACGGGGCGAAGGAAAGCCGTAAGGCTGTCGTCGTGGGATTCTTCTCCCTCATCGTTATGACCGTCATGATGCAGGTCGCGATCCAGTTCACACCGGCACCATCCGATTTCGTTCAGGAGTCCATGGTCACGATCTTCGGCTTCATGCCACGCATCGCCGCAGGCAGCCTGATCGCCTATGTTATCAGCAATTTCCATGATATCTGGGCCTTCGAACTGTGGAAGAGGATTAAGCCGGGCAGGACGACGCTCTGGATGAGAAACTGCTTCTCAACCATGATAAGTCAGCTCCTGGATTCTCTGATCTTCACGTTCATAGCCTTCTACGGAGTATATGACATGGGCGTGTGGTGGCAGATAGTAATTACCACCTATGTTCTGAAGTTCATCGTTGCCGTATGTGACACCCCGTTCATGTACGTTGCCAGGAACTGGGCGGAAAAAGGCGTAATAAAAGAGGCGTAAAGTTTTAGCCGGTGAAGGAATCCATGAAAAAATACCCATCATCGGCTTCACTATTTTTACGCTTGTCATTATAATGTCAGAAAACTAATAAAAACCATTCACAGCCTCAGGGCTGTGTTTCTTACTTTCAGGGAGGGTTATTAAGATGAATGGTATAATCATCATGATCTTCGCCATCGTCGTTCTTGTAGCCGGCTACATTTTTTATGGTAAGTGGCTTGCCAAGAAGTGGGGCGTTGATCCTAACAGAAAGACTCCGGCATATGAAATGCAGGACGGAGTCGACTATGTACCTACGGATAAGCAGGTTGTTTTCGGACACCAGTTTGCTTCAATTGCAGGTGCAGGCCCCATCAACGGACCTATTCAGGCTGCAGTGTTCGGCTGGGTTCCCGTACTGCTTTGGTGTCTTATCGGCGGTATCTTCATCGGCGCCGTTCAGGACTTCTCCTCAATGTATGCTTCCGTAAGGAACAAGGGACGCTCAATCGGTGTCATCATCGAGCTTTACGTCGGTAAGGTCGGTAAGAGGCTTTTCCTCCTCTTCGTTTACCTCTTCTCAATGCTCGTAATCGCTGCTTTTGCGGATATCGTTGCAAAGAGCTTCGGTGTCAATGCAGGTGCTGATGCTTCCATCCAGCTTGCAAACAGCCAGGTTGCCACAGTATCCACACTGTTCATCGTTGTTGCAGTTGCCTTCGGTATCTTCCTCAAGACAGTCAAGCCCGGTACGACAGTCAACACGATTGTTTCAATCGTTCTCCTGATCCTCTGTATCGCAGTCGGTTACCTCTGTCCGTTCCTTAAGTTCTCCACAAACGTATGGCTCTATCTGGTATTCCTGTACATCCTGATCGCATCAGTAACACCCGTACAGTACCTCCTTCAGCCCCGTGACTACCTCAACAGCTACCTTCTGGTTGCCATGATCGCTGCTGCAGTAATCGGTATCTTCGTCTCCAACCCGACGATGAACCTTCCTGCCTTCACAGGCTTCACTGCCGCAACAGGATCCATGTTCCCGATCCTCTTCGTAACTGTTGCATGCGGTGCCGTTTCCGGTTTCCACAGCCTCGTTTCTTCCGAGACCGCTTCAAAGCAGGTCAAGAACGAGAACGACATGCTCCCGATCTCCTATGGTGCAATGCTTGTTGAGGTTCTCCTCGCAGTCATCGCCATCATCGCAGCAGGTGCTGTTGCAGATGCAATGACCGGTGCACTTCCCGCAGGTACACCTCAGCAGATCTTCTCAACTGCTGTCGCATCATTCCTTTCAGGTATCGGAATCCCCAACCAGCTCAGCTTCACACTGATCTCACTCGCTGTATCAGCATTCGCTCTTACAAGCCTTGACTCAGTTGCACGTGTAGGCCGCCTTTCATGGCAGGAGCTCTTCCTCGATGACGATGAGGATGAGGCTTCAATGGCTTCCTGGAAGAAGATCCTCACAAACAAGTGGGTTGCAACGATCATCGTTCTCATTCCTTCCTACCTCCTCGGTCAGGTCGGTTATGCAGAGATCTGGGCTCTCTTCGGTTCCGCTAACCAGCTCCTCTCAGTACTTGCACTGGCAGCTGTTGCAGTATTCCTGAAGAAGACAAATAAGGACAACAAGATGATGTTCATCCCGATGTTCTTCATGCTCGCAGTTACAGTTGTTGCTCTCATCCAGCTTGCATGGGGCAACATTGCCAACTTCGGCAAGGCTAAGATCTCAGTCATGGGTCAGAGCCTCCAGATCATCTTTGCAGTGCTTCTGCTCGCACTCGCCATCATCGTTGTGGTAGACTGCTGCAAGAAGCTCTTCGGCAAGGAAGAGAAGAACTGATAGTCAGAGATGACTTGTCATGGGCACCGGGAAACCGGTGCCTTATTTAATTTAAGGCACTAAAAAAGCCTCTGTACACCCACCTGTACAGAGGCTCCTGTTTTCATGTTGGAAGAATTATTCACAGGTAGCAGTCTTTCATTTCAGTCAACACCCGTTCCTACAATTTATACTGCTTTTGGAGGTAATGCAAGCATTATTTTTTTGCTACGCTTTACTTTATTTGCGTCAATAACGTCATTTCCCATGAATAAACCGAGATTTTGCCTTTACGCTTCCTCACCGGCATCTAATATATCAGCGATTTTGACGTATTCCTTCTCCAGGGATGCAAATGCGGATGCGACTTTTCCGTTCTTTGCTTCTTCGAGAATGGCGGCAGCTTTTACCAGTGCTGAAAGACCAAGCTTCTCACCGGTCTTCTTTACTTTATGAGCTCTCTTCCTGATATTTTCCCCGTCTCCTTCCTCAACTGCAACCTTCAGTGCTGAAAAATCACAGTCCTCGGTGAAGGATTCGAGTTTCTTCCTGATTTCTCCGGTATCACCGCAGAAATCCTCGATGACGTTGTCATAATCCATGCCTATGCGGCCTGCAATAGCTTTAATGTTCATGATAGAAATTTTAAAAAAAACCAAAGGAAAGTCAACAAACAAATCATGGGGATGAATGATATTCGCACTGTAAATAAACAGTGAATCATGGGACCTTTGCCGGATAATGCACAAATATCCATTGCATGGAAAATGAACTCCAGTGGTCTCAGGCCCGGAAATGGTTAAAAAATCAGAACACTGCTTTATCCTGATCCCCGCTTTGAAGATCAATTACCGGATTCAGGCCCTGGATGTCAGAGGATAAAATAAAGAGGGTGTCACAGCAACAATGACACCCTCAGAATTTCCCTCTTGGGATATAGGGAAGTGTAATTTTATCCCCTCAATTACACTGGAAACAGTCTTGGTTTCACTCTTATTATATCACTAAATAAATTTATCCCATATACCTTTTATCATGATTATCAGGATAATAATTGGAATAATCAGTGATAAATACCCCTTAAGACGGGCTGAAAACCTGATTCCATTACCTTTGTTTGCCTCCCTGAGGAATCCATCAAAGCCCCATCCCGACTTTCTCGTGGCAAAGAGCACGAAGATCAGCGAGCCGAGCGGCAGCAGGATATTTGATACGAGGAAGTCCTCGAGATCGAGTATGTTCGTTCCCTCCCCGAGTGGCTGGAACCCCGAAAGGACGTTGAAGCCGAGGATGCACGGAAGAGACAGAACCGTCAGGGCGATGAAGTTCACGATGCACGCCTTTCTCCTTGTCCAGTTCCTGACGTCTATGTAGTAGCTTACGATGTTCTCGAATACGGCAATGACCGTTGAGAGGGCTGCGAAGGACATGAATAGGAAGAAGAGGGAAGCCCAGATGCGTCCTCCCGCCATCTGCGAGAAGATGTTCGGAAGCGTGATGAAGAGCAGTGACGGGCCCTGTCCCACTGACACATCATAGGAGAAACATGCGGGGAAGATTATGAGTCCGGAAGTGAATGCCACGAAGGTATCAAGTGCTATTATCCTGACACTCTCTCCTGTCAGTGTGTGTTCGTCATCAATGTAGGAACCGAAGATTGACATCGAACCGATACCGACTGAGAGGGTAAAGAACGCCTGTCCGAGGGCTTCGTACATCACTGTTCCGATTCCTGCTTCCTGCAGTGCGCCGAAGTCGGGAAGAAGGTAGAACTTCAGTCCGGCTGCGGCTCCGGGAAGTGTGAAGGAATGTACCGTGAGGATGAGCACGATTGACAAAAGTGCCGCCATCATGACCTTCGTGATCTTCTCAACACCCTTCTGAAGTCCTATAGCCACTATGGACGAACTCAAGAGCGTGATGATGATCATCCAGGATATCTGCTTCACGGGATCAGCAGTTAGGTCTGAGAAGAAAGCTCCTATTCCATTTGAATCAATGCCCTCAAATGCCCCAGCTGATGCGGAAAAAAAGTAATAAATTATCCATCCGGCTATTGTTGTGTAGAACATTAGCAGGAGATAGTTTCCTGCAACCGCAGCCGGACCATAGAGATGCCACTTCGATCCCGGCTTTTCCAGGGTCTTAAGCGACAGGCCGATATTCTGCCTGCTGGCCCTTCCTATCGAGAACTCCACGGTCATTACCGGCAGTCCGAGCAGGATCAGGAAGAAGAGATAAATGAGAACGAAGCCTGCACCTCCGTTCTTTCCGGTGATATATGGGAACCTCCATACGTTCCCAAGTCCGATGGCACAGCCTGCAGAGAGGAGTATGAAACCGAGTCTGCTCCCCAGAGTCTCACGCTTTTTCAAATCAATACCTACCCTTTGTATTGTCGTTACAAAGATATTAGTTTATCAGGGTAAATGTCTTAAATCAAGGTTGAAGGAAAATATGAAAGGGGCTGTTAAATAACTCGAAGTTATGAAAACGGCCCTGCAAGCAATGAAAATATGAAAAGAAACAGCCCGTAGATCGATTCTGCGGGCTTTCATGATAGATTGAGACTGCTAGGAATCATCTATCATGCGAAAGTTTACCACAAAACAGGGAGTTTTGTTCTTCTCCTACACTTTCTGCGTGAAGGAATGGGTAAACCGACAGATAGCTGTATAGGGATAGGTTTCTTTAGCCTCAGATACAAAAAACTGCATGATGACCTTAAGTTCTGGTTCTAACCGTCATATTTTTAGAATACATATAGGCTTTCCCAATAATATAGGATCAGTGGTATATGCGTGATCCTCTAAAATCAGCATTCAAAAGGGCTGTCATAAACTGTTCAGAGTTTTTTAACAGCCCCCTTAATCATGGATTGTAAATGTTTTTGGTCGGGAACCTGGGCTCCGAAGTGACGTTCATGCCCAGTTTTCTCAGACCGATGAGGTCACCTGCGGAGGGCATGTGTGAGAAGTGGACCTCGGCACCCTTAAGATTCGGAAGCTCTGTCATCGCCTTTTCCGCATCCTTATTGCTGGTTGCGCTCATGGCAAGGCAGATCAGTATCTCATCAATGTTCAGTGATACACCGCGGCCTGAAAGAATGTCCCTCTTCATCCTGGTAATGCTTTCGATCACTTCAGGTGAGATAAGGTCCCTGCTCTTGTCAATGTCGGCAAGCTGCTTGAGGGCATTGAGTATCAGGGCCGATCCGGCGTGCATGATCTCCGAGTTGTGGCTGGTCACGATCCGGCCATCCCCGATCTCGATGGCGGCAGTGCATACCGTACCCTTGTTTCCTTTCAGGGAACGGGCTATGGCATCATCAAGGGCTGCCCTGCATGCAGGTACAACCTTCCTGTCATCGGGATCAAGACCTGCCTTGTCCATGATGGCCTTTGCCCTGCTGACGACTTCCTCACTGGCAAGTCCTGAAGCGTAGTCCATCCTGGCCCTGTAGAACCTTCTTATTATCTCCTGGCGTCCCGCTTCACGGCACACTACATCATCGATGATGCCGAATCCGATGCGGTTGACGCCCATATCGGTCGGAGATTTGTAAATACTCTTTCCGGTAATCTTGGTGAGGATCGCGGACAGAAGGGGGAATGCCTCAATGTCACGGTTATAGTTGACTGCAACCTGACCGTAGGCATCAAGATGGAAGTGGTCTATGAGATTATAGTCCCCGATGTCCAGGGTTGCGGCCTCGTAGGCGATGTTGACCGGATGCTGGAGGGGGAGGTTCCATACAGGGAACGTCTCGAACTTTGAATACGTGCTCTTAATTCCAATCTTTGACTCATGGTAAAGCTGGGAAAGGCAGGTGGCAAGCTTGCCGCTGCCGGGACCGGGAGCCGTCACAAGGACAATGGGACTGTCCGTGGGGATATAGCTGTTCTTGCCATATCCCTCATCGGAAACGATTACGTCCACGTTGGACGGATAACCCGGCGTCGCCGTATGGGTGAACACGTTGATACCCTTGCTCTCGAGTTTCCTCTTGAACATCACGGCGGCGCTCTGTCCGCTGAATCGGGTTATGACCACATTGTGGCACCTGAGGCCGTAGGAGGCAAAGTCGTCGATCATCTTGAAGACATCGCTGTCATAGCTGATACCGAAGTCCGTCCTGATCTTCCTTCTCTCGATGTCCCCCGCATAGATGCAGATGATGACATCAATCTTGTCCTTCAGACTTTCGAACACCTTCATCTTTATGGAGGGCTCGAATCCGGGGAGCACTCTTGCCGCATGGTAATCGAACAGGAGTTTGCCTCCGCACTCGATATAAAGCTTTCCGTTACTGGAGTTCACCCGATCAAGGATGAACCTTGCCTGTTCCTCAATGTACTTTCTGTTGTCAAACCCGATCTTCTTCATTTTGTCTATTATACATACCCCTGTGCGATCATGGCATCCGAAACTTTGAGGAATCCTGCAATGTTTGCACCATCCACGAAGTTGTTGTGATCTGAATACCTGTCCGCTGCAGAAGAGATGCTGTCATAGATGCCCTTCATGATGAGCTTGAGTCTGCCGTCGACTTCCTCGCTCGTCCACTTGAGGCGCTGTGAGTTCTGGCTCATCTCGAGACCTGAGACTGCAACACCGCCTGCATTTGCTGCCTTTGCGGGTGCGAGCAGTACACCGTTTTCAAGGAAGAGCTTCTCTGCTTCTGCCTGACAGGGCATGTTAGCACCTTCACCCACAAGCTGTATACCGTTCTTGATGAGATTCTTTGCATCCGCAACGGTGATTTCGTTCTGAGTTGCGCAGGGGAAAGCGTAATCTGCGGGAACATCCCAGATCGGGTTGGGCTGTGAGCTGTCCCTCTGGATGTACTCAACGCCGTACTTCTCCGCATACTCATGGATGCGGCCTCTCCTGACGTTCTTGAGCTGCTTGACGAAGGCAAGCTTCTCGGGTGTGATTCCGCTGGGATCATAGATCATGCCGTTGGAGTCGGAGAGAGTTACGACCTTTGCGCCGAGGCTGTTGAGCTTCTCAACGGTGAACTGTGCGACGTTACCGCTTCCGGATACGATACAGGTCTTGCCGTCCAGGCTCTTGCCTTCACCCTTGAGGATGTAGTCTGAGAGGTAAACAAGGCCGTAACCGGTTGCTTCGGGTCTGATGAGTGAACCGCCGTAGCTCTGTCCCTTACCTGTGAGGACACCCTCGAAACGGTTTGTGAGTCTCTTGTACTGACCGAAGAGGTAGCCGATCTCACGGCCGCCAACACCGATATCACCTGCAGGAACGTCGGTATCCGCACCGATGTGTCTGAAGAGCTCGGTCATGAAGCTCTGGCAGAAGCGCATTACTTCGGCATCGCTCTTGCCTTTCGGGTTGAAGTCCGAGCCGCCCTTACCGCCGCCCATGGGGAGACCTGTCAGTGCATTCTTGAATACCTGCTCAAAAGCGAGGAACTTCATGATTGAGAGGTTTACGGAGGGGTGGAGTCTGAGACCGCCCTTATAGGGTCCGATTGCGGATGACTGCTGGATCCTGAATCCCCTGTTGATCTGGAGGCGACCCTCATCATCCATCCATGGTACGCGGAAGATGACAGCCCTTTCAGGCTCGACCATTCTCTCAAGGACCTTGTGATACTTAACCTCAGGGAGTTCGTCAATTACCTTGTCCATTGAAAGCAGGAATGTGTAGACTGCCTGCTGGAACTCCTTCTGATCCGGATCAAGCTGACAGACGTGTCTGTAGATGTTCTCGGTGACTTCATTCATAGTAGTTTTGTTCTCCTTAGGAGAAGATTACACCAATATAATAAATGTTAATCCTTCCCGTCCGATAATATAGACCAATTCCGCTTTTTTTGAAAAGCGGTGATGATGAATAAAATATGAATAAAAATACAAATTAATGCATATAAATATGCACTTAGTTCCGAGATGATAAAATTTTTTTCCTCAACTTTATGATTTACGTAACCTCAGAATGAAAAACCGCTGAAGACATCAAAAATATTTTTTTATTTTATGTTTATATAACTCGCGGGCTAACATCGGTGTGATCATACATGCATGAGGACGGGAGGGACGGCCTGAACATGAAATAGTGATATTCCCTTAGGGCAAATTGTTCCTCCGTGACGGGGTTTTGTTTTGAGTTATAATATTAACTATCTATAATATAAATAAATATATAAATATTTTTAAGATTCAGAAAACTGAATATTTATTCAGAAGTTATACATGATTCGGTTGACTTTTGTAGGTCTTGGTAATAATCTAGTATCGAATTGTCCTCGGACAGTATTTTTTTGACTCTAAAAAGGGGTTCACTATGAAAAAAGTTGTTGTTGTTTTACTCGCACTCGTCATGATCACCGCTTCTGTTTTCGCACAGGGCACAAGTGAGGCACAGTCTGCAAAGTACACTGTAGGTATCTGTCAGCTTGTTCAGCATCCCGCACTCGACGCAGCCACTCAGGGCTTCAAGGATGCTCTCATCAAGGGCCTTGGTTCAGACGTTGCCATCGACGAGCAGAATGCTTCCGGTGAAGCTACAAACTGTTCCACCATCATAAACGGCTTTGTCGCAAAGAACGTTGACCTCATCCTTGCAAACGCTACCGCTCCTCTCCAGGCAGCAGCTTCAGCCACAAGCACAATCCCCGTACTCGGCACATCAATCACTGACTACGCTTCAGCTCTTGAAATCGACGGCTGGACAGGTACTGTCGGTACAAACGTTTCCGGTACTTCCGACCTTGCACCTCTCAGCGAGCAGGCTGCAATGATCAAGGAGCTCTTCCCCACAGCCAAGAAGGTCGGTCTCCTTTACTGCTCAGCAGAAGCAAACTCCGTCTACCAGGTTGAGGAAATGGAGAAGTATCTCGCAGCACTCGGTATCACTACTGTAAGATTCTCATTCACCGATACAAACGATGTCGCATCCGTCGCTCAGAAGGCAGCTGACTCCTCAGATGTCATCTACATCCCGACAGACAACACTGCTGCTTCCAACACTGAAGCAATCGCAAACGTCGTCATCCCCGCAAAGACTCCCGTAGTCGCAGGTGAGGAAGGTATCTGCTCAGGCTGTGGTGTTGCAACTCTTTCCATCAGCTACTATGATATCGGTTACGCAACAGGTGAGATGGCAGTTCAGATCCTCAGGGACGGTGCTGATGTCTCCAAGATGCCTGTCCAGTATGCTCCTCAGGTAACTAAGAAGTACAATGCGGAAATCTGTGACAAGCTCGGTATCGCTGCTCCTGCAGGTTACGTTGCCATCTGATTACAATAATTAGGGGTTGATGATGATTTCTCTCTTGAACGCACTTCCGGGTGCAGTCTCACAGGGTCTGATCTGGGGCATCATGGCTTTAGGTGTGTACATCACCTACAGAATCCTTGATGTAGCCGATCTTACCGTCGATGGTTCTCTTGCGACAGGCGGCGCCGTATGTGTCGTCATGATCCGTGCGGGAATTAATCCATACGTTGCCATTCTGGCGGCAATAGCGGTCGGTGCGCTTGCAGGTCTGGTCACAGCAGCCCTTCATACCAAATGCGGTATCCCTGCCATCCTGGCGGGGATACTCACCCAGCTTGCACTGTATTCAGTCAACTTAAGGATCATGGGCGGAAAGTCCAACCAGCCCGTCAGCGTCGACAAGTACGACCTGATGGTTTCCCAGCGGTATGTGCGTGATCTTTCCACCGATAACCCGATGATCCTGCTCATCATCCTGCTTGCCATACTGATAATGGTCATATACTGGTTCTTCGGAACCGAGAAGGGCTGCTCAATGAGGGCAACAGGTGCCAACAAGGATATGGCAAGGGCACAGGGCATCAACCCTGACAACGACATAATCCTCGGTCTCATGCTTTCCAATGCCCTCGTGGCACTCTCAGGTGCACTCGTTGCCCAGTATCAGGGTGCGGTGGACGTCAACATGGGACGCGGTGCGATCGTAATCGGACTTGCCTCCGTCATCATCGGCGAAGTCGTCTTCAAGAAGATCAGGACCAACTTTGCAGGAACCCTCACCTTCGTCGTTTTCGGTGCCATCATCTACTACATCGTAATCCAGATCACGCTCCAGCTCGGTCTCAACACGAATGACCTCAAGCTCATCACTGCCGTGATCGTGGCTCTCTTCCTTGCAGTCCCTTACTGGAAGGGTAAGTATTTCTCACACCGCAAGGGGGCTAAAAATGCTTGAGCTCAAAAACATCTCAAAGACCTTCAACAAGGGAACAATAAACGCAAAGCTTGCACTTGATAACCTCAGCCTGACCCTCAATGACGGAGACTTCGTCACCGTCATCGGCGGTAACGGTGCCGGTAAGTCCACTATGCTTAACGCCATTGCAGGCGTCTTCCAGGTGGATGAGGGCACGATTAAGGCTGATGACATAGATCTCACCAACATGCCCGATTACAAGAGGGCAACAATCCTCGGCCGTGTCTTCCAGGATCCCATGAAGGGTACCAACCCCAACATGATGATCGAGGAGAACATGGCACTCGCCCTGAGACGCGGACAGAGAAGGGGCCTTAAGTGGGGCATCACCAAGGATGAAAGGGAGATGTTCTACCAGGCACTGAAGGGGCTCAATCTCGGACTGGAGGAGAGACTCACCACAAAGGTAGGCCTTCTTTCCGGCGGACAGCGTCAGGCACTGACGCTTTTGATGGCAACTCTGAAAAAGCCCAAGGTACTCCTTCTGGACGAGCATACCGCGGCTCTTGATCCGAAGACTGCGGAAAAGGTGCTTGCCATGTCGGATAAGGTTGTCGGTGAGAACCATCTGACGACGATGATGGTCACCCACAACATGAGAGATGCCATCATCCATGGTAACAGACTCATCATGATGGATGCAGGTCACATAGTCGTTGACATTTCCGGTGAGGATAAGAAGAAACTCACCGTTCCCGATCTTCTGGACATGTTCTCGAAGGCAAGCGGAAGCACCGAAGCAAACGATGCGATGCTGCTTTCAAAGTAAGGTTTTCTGATAATGGCCGCCTCGTGCGGCTGTTTTTTACTACTTAAGGTATTTCGCCGCTCCCTTCTCCAGCTCATTCCAGATGGGTGTCTCAGCTCCCGCCTTCCTGAAGAAGGCTTTCAGGTCCCTGTTCAGGGCAATCATCTCATCAACTGAATTCATTGCGTGGTCGCTGGCACAGATTTTTCCCAACGGAGTCGAACACATCAACTTGAAGAAGAGGAAACATGAGCGGCCGTAGGACCTGCTCTCATAGTTACTGTCGGTTTTGGGAAGGATCTCGTGACCTGCCTTCTCGATTGCTCTGTAGCCTTCCCTGCTTGCATCGGTCAGCATGTTCAGGTAGGCGTGCTCCTTTTTAAGCTTCCTTTAAGGGGATAAAAAAGGAGACTGTATCACACAGTCTCCGTTACTGCTGCTCTCTTAAAGTACCAGTGAAGGTGCTGAATAGACCCTTGCTGCCAGTTCTGAGTTGAGCATGTAGAGGCTTCTTGCATCGTCTCCGAAGAGCTCCATCTTCGTGATCTGGTCAGTTGAGTTCTTTTCTTCCTCACCCTGCTCCTTGATGAACCAGTCCAGGAACTGGGTGGTACGGAAGTCATTAACTTCCTGAGCCGCGGCATAGATGTTGTTGATCAGGGAAGTGACATACTTCTCGTGCTCAAGACCTGCCTTCAGCGGATCCATGAGGGTTGTGTATGTCTTATCCGGCTTTGCGATCGCTTCCAGTGTCACTGTGACATCGTTGTTGTGCAGATACTGATACATCAGCATTGCATGATCCTGCTCTTCCTTTGCCTGAATCTCATACCAGTTGGCAAATCCGTCGAGTCCCTTTCTGGAATAGAAGTTTGCCATGTCCAGATAGAGATATGCGGAGTAGAACTCCTTGTTGATCTGGTCATTCAGAAGGGCTGCAACCTTTTCGTTCATAATTGGATTTCCTCCATATCATTTTTTAGGGCTGCCGCCAGTTAGCGGTAACTTACCCTTTATACTACAGCAATTACATCGGGAATATCAAGCAGTTTCAGGTGCGGAGAGGGCCTCAGTCTGCGGATATTTCCAGCTTTTTCAGAGTCTGTTTTGCCTTCTGTCGGAATTCGGGTTTGAGACTTTTCGTGTCCGCCAGGATCTCCAGGCACTCCTCAGTCAGATCCTCACTTATGATCTCCCAGGCGAGCATTACCCGCTCCCTCGTCTCCTCCATGGAGGTGTCATGGTGGCCTGACTGCTTCCTGAAATAGCTTTCGACAAGCTTTTCAAGTTCCTCCGGATCCTCCAGCTCATTCCTTCTTTCATACATGTCACCGAGCCGGGAGGCAAGAAATGCCTTACCCGCATCGCGTATCGTTCGTCCTAGCTTTGCACTGTTCATGGCTCAATGGTAGCACAGGTATTCCGATTTGGAAAAGTTTCACCGTAAAGGTAGTCTTAACCGTGGATTATCGGTATATTGGAATCATTGGAGGCAAAAATGAACAGACTTGAAGGTAAAGTATGTATCATAACTGGCGGTAACTCCGGTGTGGGTGCCGCAACTGCAAAGATGTTTGCAAAGGAAGGCGCTAAGGTCGTCATCACTGCACGCAGGGTCGATAAGCTCGATGACGTGGCTGCCCAGATCAGGGCAGAGGGTGGTGAGGTCCTGGCAGTAAGATGCGATGTAAGCAAAGAAGAGGACGTGGTTGCAATGGTTAAGGCAGCCGTCGATGCATTCGGCACGGTTGATGTCCTCGTCAACAACGCAGGCGTTCTTGAGGAAGGTCTCAAGCCCATCGACAAGTGTACTCTTGAGGATGTGGAGAAGGTTTATGCCATCAATGCCAAGGGCACGATCCTCTGCTCCAGGGAGGCTTCAAAGGTCATGAAGGAGCACGGTAAGGGCTCCATCGTCAACCTTGACTCCGCAGCAGGTTACTACGGCTGCGGCGGTGCCGCATATGTGGCAAGCAAGGGTGCGGTCATCTCCCTCACCAAGCACATCGCAATGCGTTTCGCAGGTCAGGGTATCCGCTGTAACTCAATCTGCCCGGGCACAATCGTGACTCCGATGACTATGCAGCTCAATCCCGCAGCCCTTGATCCCGACATGATGGGCCAGATGGCAAAGCATGCTGACCTCAAGGTCCAGCCCTGCATGCCCGATGACGTGGCAAAGATCCTGCTCTTCCTTGCAAGCGATGATTCCCGCCCCATCACGGGACAGGTTATCGTGACCGACTTCGGTTCATCTCTCTGATTCCGTAAGGTACAAAAAGAGCCGCACCCTTTCCGAGTGCGGCTTTTTTATGCGTTCAGATGATTCAGATCAGGAGATCCGCATAAGCCTTGAGGACTTCATCACCCTCACATCCCTTGAGGACCTTCTTTGCAAGGACCTTACCGAGCTGTACGCCTTCCTGGTCGAAGGAGTTGAGGTTCCAGAGGAAGCCCTGGAACATGACCTTGTTCTCGAAGTGGGAGAGCAGGGCACCGAGTGCCTTCGGGGTCAGGCGGTCAGCATGGATGAGTGATGACGGGCGCTCACCGTCGAACTGCTTGTTCGGGTTTGCATCATCCTTACCGAGGGCGAAGGCAACGATCTGGGCAGCGAGGTTTGCATTGAGCTTCACCTGGCTTGTGGAGCCCTCGATCACAATGTCCTTTCCGGCCTGGCTGTTCTTAAAGCCGATGAACTGGAGGGGAACGATGTCCGTACCCTGGTGCAGGAGCTGGTAGAAGCTGTGCTGTCCGTTCGTTCCGGGTTCGCCGAAGATGACGGGACCTGTGACGTAGTCAACGGGTTCGCCGAAGCGGTTGACGTGCTTTCCGTTGGATTCCATGTCCAGCTGCTGGAGGTGGGCCGGGAATCTGGAAAGGGCCTGGGAGTAGGGCAGGATTGCCGTTGAGGGATAGCCGTAAACGTTTCTGAGATACATGCCGATGAGCGCATCCATGAGGGCTGCGTTCTTGGTGACATCGGTCTCGAGGGCGTTCATGTCAGCTTCGTGGGCACCTGCGAGGAGCTCCTCAAAGGTCTCATAGCCGAGGGCTACTGAGAGAATGACACCACCGACGGCACTGGTGGAGCTGTATCTTCCGCCGATGTAGTCATCGATGAAGAAGGCATCGAGGACATCCTTGCTTGAGGCAAGCGGGCTGGTTTTGCTGGTTACCGCCACCAGGTGCTTTGCCGGATCCACACCCTTAAGCGATGAGGTGACGAGCATCTGGTTCGTGAGTGTTTCAAGTGTTGTGCCTGACTTTGAGACAAGGACGAAGAGCGTGGTCTCGGGATCGATGGTTCCGATTACCGCTGCGGCATCATCGGGGTCGACGTTGGAGATGAACTTCGCATTGAGGTGCTTTACCGGTGAGTTGTTGATGTACTCTGCCAGTGCGAGGTAGAGGGCTCTGGGCCCGAGGTCGGAGCCGCCGATACCGATCTGACAAACGGTGTCGAAGGGCTTTCCTGTTGATCCCTTGATCTCGCCGCTGCGTACCTTCTCACTGAATTCCCTGATCCTTGCAAGCTGGGATGCATAGAATTCACCCTTGTCCTCACCGTCGGCAGAGACTGCGGTGCCGAGACAGTTTCCGCGGGTAAGCTGATGGAGCACGAGGCGCTTTTCGCCGGGATTCATCATCTCGCCTGAGAGGACTGCCCTGTACTTGGCAACGAGCTCATCCTCATCGGAGAGTGCCTGAAGGAGCTTTACCTGCTCATCGGATACGGGCATTGCCGCATAATTGTAGGTGAGTGTGCCGCCTGCAGGGATGCTGCACTTTGCAACTCTCTCTTTTGTTAAAAGTGTCTTGACCTGACACTTTCCGCTATTTGCGAGCTCATTGAATGACTTGAGCTCATTCAGATTTCTGTATTCCATGGATGAATCCCTCCTTTAGTTATCGATTTCGGGGATCCTGGTCTGGAAGCTTTCCAGCAGGTCCTCTTTCGTCATGCCTTCCCTTAAGATAAGGAAGATCGTGTCATCTCCGGCGATGGAGCCCAGAATTTCGGGCAGGTTGAGGACATCCAGGGCAAATCCAACGCTGTTGGCGTGTCCCGGCCTTGTCTTGACCACTCCCACATTGCCTGAGAATTCTATTGATATGATGCCTCTTCTTACATCCTGAATGTAACTTTTCTCCGACTCAGATACTAGGTCGTTTTCCGGCAGGGAATAGTAATATCCCGACCAGCCGTCAGAAATCTTGCCGACCTTGAGCATTTTCAGGTCCCTGGAGAGAGTTGCCTGAGTTACATTGAAGCCCTCTTCCCTGAGCAGCTCCAGGAGAGTGTCCTGATTGTCGATCCTGTTATTCTTGATGATCTCTTTGACGACGCTGAGTCTGTTGTGACGTTCGCGCATGCTTGATGCTCCTTTTATGCATTCTTTATGCAGAAATTATACATCCGTTGGCTTTGGTTTTCAATTCTTTTGACATCGTATACACAGCTGTTTCTGCAATGGACATATGATGTATTTGATATTATCCTTAATTATCACCGGCATGGTGCCGGGAAGGAGAAAATCATATGACTGCACTTATCATCGTGATCGCAGTGGTTGCCATCATCGCGATTTATCTTATGACTACATATAACTCATTCGTGAAACTCAGGAACCAGGCCGAGGAGGCCGGGGCGGGCATCGATGTCCACCTCAAGGAGCGCTATGACCTCATCCCCAACCTTGTTGAGACGGTAAAGGGATACGCAAAGCATGAGAGCTCCACTCTGGAGGCCGTCATTAAGGCACGCAACAGTGCGATGAGCGCCTCAACCCTTGAGGAAAAGGATGCGGCAAACAATGCCCTTTCAGGAACGCTGAAGTCCCTGTTCGCACTCTCCGAGAGCTATCCTGACCTTAAGGCCAATACCGGCTTTGTCGATCTTCAGCAGAAGCTTACGGAAATCGAGAAGGGTCTTCTCAATGCCAGGAAGTACTACAATGCAATCGCAAAGCAGATGAACAGCAAGGTTGAGATGTTCCCTTCCTGCCTGGTTGCCTCGATGACGGGTTTCAGGAAGCTTCCCTATGCGGAGGTTGAGGAAGCCGCAAAGGCAAGAGTGGAAGTGAAGTTCTGAAACAGATCGTATGAAAAAAACAGTATTCATTGTATCCCTGCTCCTGCTGACGCTGTTCTCCCTGTCAGCCGAGAGTTTTTATATTGAGCGCTACGACATCGATGTGAACGTGCTTGCCAACCGGGTCTATGAGGTCACGGAAGAGATCGACATGTATTTCACATCCCCGTCCCACGGCTTCTACCGGGACATCCCGGTAAGGTACGATACCGGATATGAGGCAATCCTCAGTGACATTCAGGTCAGTGAGGAGTTTGAGAAGGAAACGAACGGCGATTACCTTTCCCTGAAGATCGGGTCGGCCGACCGGCTGATTGAGGGAAGGCACCATTATACGATCAGGTACTCCTATGATCTCGGTGCCGATGTCTATCCCGACTACGATGAATTCTACTTCAACCTGATAGGGAATGGATGGAACTGTGATATAGATGAAGTGAACTTCTCCGTTACCTTCCCGAAGCCCGTTTCGGAAAAGCTGATCTGGCTTACGGCCGGAAGGTACGGCAGTACCGGAAGAAAGCCCTTCACTCTTAAGGGAAATACGGTCAGCGGTCATGTGACCGGGCTTATGGAAAAGGAAGCGCTTACCCTCCGCGTAGAGATGGAGGAGGGGTACTTCGTCGGTGCCCGTGTCCCCAAAGACTGGTCCGGTGTGGGACTTTTCACGATACTGCCCCTTACGGTGCTTGTCCTTCTGTTCCTTTATTCCCTTTACAGAAAGTACGGTGTCGATAAGCCGATAGTGATCTATCCCCGTTTTGAGGCTCCCTCCCTCTCGCCAATGGCAGTGGGATACATCTACGACTCCTCTGCCGATGACAGGGACTTTTCCGCCATGATCTTCTACTGGGCGGACAGGGGGTGTCTCACGATTGAGGAAAAGGGAAAGGACTTCATCCTTCACAGGAAAAAGGACCCGGAGAGTCCCTGTGAGGAGGAGAACCTTCTCTTTGCATCACTCTTTGCCAATGGCGATGACCTTTCCGTCGGCTCCATGGCCTCCATGAAGATCGGAGTGACGCTGAATGAGAAGATCAAGCCTGCCCTGATAAAGAGATATACGAAGGGCCCCCAGGCCCTTGCGGACAGGACCGCCGAGGGAAAGTCCGGGCTTGCCATGATAGTGACGATGCTCTATGCGGTGGCCGCATCGATCCTGAATAATCTCGGGGATCTGGAAATCGCCCTCATCAGTGTCATCATAACGATTGTCTTCGCAGCCATGTCGGGTCTGATGATCTGGACGCTTCTCAGAAAGCACACCACCCGCATCGGGGCCCGCATCGTTATAGGCATCGTCCTTGCCGTCCTGGCCTTTGCTTTATCCGTCGTGCTTTTCATGTTCTCATCTACGGTGAGGTGCACTCCGGTCTTCGTCATGATTTCCTCGGGAATCCTGGCGTTCAGCATTCCGCTGATGTCGGCACTCTCGCTTTTCATCTCCAGACGCAGCGATTACGGTCAGGCAACGGTTGAGGAGATTCTCGGATACAGGGAATTCCTGGAAAAGGTCGAGGCTGATAAGCTCAGGACACTGATCGATCAGGATCCGGAGTACTTCTACCACAACCTCAGCTATGCCATTGCGCTCGGCCTTGAGGATAAGTGGGCGAAAAAATTCCAGGGACTCTTCTTCTCGCCTGCCTCCTGGTACATCGGTTCCGATCCCGTGATGAACTACTTCTTCTATGCTGGAATGTTCAGGAGATTCAACTCCGGATACACGGCAAAGATGATCGCCAGCGGCTTTGACGGCCATGCATCGGGCGGAGCTTCCACCTTCTCCGGATCTTCCGGATTCTCCGGCGGCGGCTTCGGCGGCGGGGGCGGACGTTCATGGTGATTGATCCCAATGTCAGGTCCCTGCTGGTTTCGGTGGCCTTCGTGATCATCACGGTGGGGACCGCCTTCATTATGTACCGGTTAATGCACCTGAGGGGAGAGACCGTGAGGAAATTCATCCATATCACGGTCTCCAACTGGGTGTTCATCCTGATTTACGGCTTTGACACGCTCAGCTACGCCCTTACCGGTCCCATACTCTTCATCATGATTAACACTGCCTTCGTCTACAGCGGCATGGGCTGCTATCTCGGAATGGGCGACAGGAAAAGGGATAACGGACTGATTTACTTCCCGATAACCCTGCTTGTACTGACGCTCTGTTTCTACAGGGGCATCATCACCAGCCGTGCCGTGATCACGGGAGTGCTGGCCATGGGGTACGGCGACGGACTTGCCGCCCTGATCGGATCAAAACTCGGAAAGCATAAGTACAGTGTCTTCGGAGCCACCAAGAGTTATGAGGGCAGTGCCGTCATGATCCTTACGGTCTTCGTCATCTGTCTGCTGCTGGGCTATTCCCTTCCCGCATGCCTCATCATCGCCGTCGTCTCGGCCCTGCTTGAGAGCGTCACGCCGCTCGGACTGGACAACCTCACGGTCCCTATTCTTACCGCACTTTTAGGAGAACTGCTGTGTTAGGCTTAATTGACAGATACTTCTTTGCCCTTGCCCCGGTCTGGAGGATAGTGATCACGCTCACGTCCATCGGGGCCATAGGAGCCGCCGCATACATCCTGAGGCAGCTTACCGCCTCAGGGCTGGCCGCAGCCCTGGCAATGGGTATGGTCAGCATGTATCTCGGAGGTGTTTCCGCCCTCTCGATGTATCTCTTCTTCTTAATCAGTGCCGCCTTCATCTCAAAACTATCAAAAAGGATAAGGGGGATAGAGAAGATTCAGAAGAAGGGCGGACGGAGGGACTGCTTTCAGGTGCTTGCCAACGGCCTTCCTGCACTTGTCTCAATCATCCTTTACCGCCTTACAGGCAATTCGCTCTTCCTCATCGTCTTTTCCGCCGCACTCGGTGAAGCCACGGCTGACACCTGGGGAGGGGACATCGGAGTGCTTTCCAGGGACCTTCCGGTCTCGATCATCACCTGGCGTCCCGTGGAAAGGGGACTTTCCGGAGGTATTTCCCTCCTTGGGTGCGGGGCCTCCCTGCTGGCCTCGGCCCTTTACGGCATATTCTGTTATTCCGTGTTCGGCGAGAGCCTTTCCGCCGCGCTTCTGGTCACGGCCGCATCCTTTGCGGGCTCCCTCCTGGACAGCGTACTCGGGGGCTCAATACAGGTCCACTATGAGGATGAGGATACGGGACGCCTTACCGAGCATGAGAGGGATGAGAGAGGCAGGATGAGGAGACGAGTCAGGGGAATCAGGTTCTTCAACAACGATGCGGTCAATTTCACAAGCAACGTGTTCACTGCGCTGCTGACCCTTTCGGCAGGTCTCATTTTGGGTCTCTAGGCCCTTGCCGATAAGAAAAAACTTCAGTATGTTATCACATGCAGATTTTGAAAACGAACAAGATATAAGGAGATAGAAAATGGCTAAACAGTTACAGTTCAATGAAGAGGCCAGAAAATCTTTGGTTAACGGTGTTG
This sequence comes from Spirochaetales bacterium, assembly GCA_022788185.1. GTDB lineage: Bacteria > Spirochaetota > Spirochaetia > Sphaerochaetales > Sphaerochaetaceae > Bullifex. The sequence continues at coordinate 38,253 of JALEVV010000070.1, forward strand.
AGAAGATCTCAAAGGCCGTAATGACCACACTTGGCCCCAAGGGAAGACTTGTCCTGCTCGATAAGAAATACGGAGCTCCCACAGTGACAAAGGACGGTGTTTCCGTCGCACGTGAGATCGAGCTCGAGGATCCGTTCGAGAACATGGGTGCCCAGCTTCTCAAGGAAGTAGCTTCAAAGACTAACGATGTTGCCGGTGACGGAACAACTACAGCCACAGTGCTCGCATATGCCATCACCAAGGAAGGCATGAAGAGTGTTGCCGCAGGCGTCAACCCCATGGGTATCAGAAGAGGTATCGACAAGGCGGTAAAGCTCACTGTTGAGGAGATCAGGAAGGAAGCCAAGATGATCCAGGAGAAGGAAGAGATCGCTCAGGTCGCATCAATCTCCGCAAACAACGACAGGACCATCGGTGATGAGATCGCAAACGCAATGGACAAGGTCGGCAAGGACGGCGTCATCACTGTCGAGGAGTCCAAGACCATCGAGACAACCGTTGACTTCGTTGAAGGCATGCAGTTCGACCGCGGTTATCTCTCCGCTTACTTCTGCAACAACAGGGACACCATGACAAGTGTCATGGAGAATCCGTACATCCTTATCTATGACAAGAAGATTTCCAACATGAAGGATCTTCTGCCCGTTCTCGAGAAGGTCGTTCAGACAGGAAAGGGCCTCCTGATCATCGCGGAGGATGTGGACGGTGAGGCTCTCACAACCCTCGTCCTCAACTCAGTCCGCGGCACGATCAACGTCGTTGCTGTCAAGGCTCCCGGTTTCGGTGACAGAAGAAAGGCAATGCTTGAGGATATCGCCGTACTCACAGGCGGTCAGGTCATCACCGAAGAGCTCGGCATGAAGCTTGAGAATGCCGATCTCGCAAGCCTCGGACGTGCAAAGAGTGTCAAGGTTGAGAAGGAGAACACTACAATCATCAACGGTGCAGGCTCTTCCGATGCAATCCGCGACAGAATCGCCCAGATCAAGAACCAGATTGTTGACTGCACCTCCGATTACGACAGGGAGAAGCTCCAGGAGCGCCTTGCCAAGCTCGCAGGCGGCGTTGCCCTCATCAATGTCGGTGCCGCAACTGAAGTCGAACTCAAGGAGAAGAAGCACAGGGTTGAGGACGCTCTCTCAGCTACCCGTGCCGCAATTGAGGAAGGTGTCATCCCCGGCGGCGGCGTTGCCCTCGTACAGGCTGTCAACGCACTCGCATCCCAGGATCTCTCAGACCTCACAGAGGATGAGAAGGTCGGCTTCAACATCGTCAAGAGAGCTCTTGAGGAGCCCATCAGACAGATTGCCGCCAACGCAGGTCTTGACGGTGCGGTAATCGCTGATCACTGCAAAAACGAGAAGAAGGGTGTCGGCTTCGATGCCAATGCAATGAAGTGGGTCGACATGGTCGAGGCAGGTATCATCGATCCTGCAAAGGTCACCAGATCAGCACTCCAGAATGCCGCTTCCATCGCAGCACTCATCCTCACTACCGAGTGTGCAGTCACTGACATCCCCGCTCCGGAGCCTGCAGTTCCTGCAGGTGCAAATCCCGGCATGGGCATGATGTGATAACCCGCTCAGACAAGAATGGACACCTTCGGGTGTCCATTTTTCATCTTTTGTGATATCTATTCCCTCATGGGAAAAGTAACTGTCACGACAATGACCCCGGAGGGACTGCTGAAGCGTTTTTCCGGTCTGCCTCCGTACAAAACATTTTACAGCTGGGATGCGGCACGCACCGCCGATCTCATTTCGGACATAGACCGGTCTGCCGGAAGCGGCGGATACTCCCTCGGTACCGTCATCTTCTGCCGGGATGAGCTGGTCGACGGGGAGGCCAGGATCATAACTCTTGCGCTCATATTCCGTGCCCTCGGTCTTGAATACCCATCAATAACCAAATACTGGACGCCTGAGGAGCTCAGGCGCATCAAGGACAACCAGAGAGTCATCGCAAGAAGCCTTGCGGGTGTCGACCGCAGCCGTTTCAGGAAGACACTGTTGGAGGAGACCTTCCTGACATGCATCACCACAGAGGAGCTGACAGACTCCTTCAGCTTTTTCGACAGCGGCAGGGAGCGGGGCAGGGAACTGGACTGCGCCGACATACTGAAGGCATACCACCTTGTCAGCATGAGACGGGAGAGTGAAAGCGACAAGAGTGAGGCGGTCTCGGGATGGGAAAGCCTCACCAAGGACGACCTGCTGCACCTCCTGTCCCTCCAGGCCATGCTCTGGCACTGGCTGAGGGGAGAAGGGGCATATCCCCTTACCAAGGAGCAGTCCTACCTCTTTGAAGGGGTTGAGAAGGACAGGAAGTATCCCTATGTTGAGCGCGTTATCCGCTCGGGCTTCTGTCTTGAAAGCCCCATGATCAACGGAAAGTGGTTCTTTGACCACACCTTCCACTACATGGCGCTCCTGAATGACGTTTATCGCATGATAAGGGAAGGTCTGCCTTCCATTCTCAGGAAGGTGGATTTCCAGAATCCCAGCGAGGTTCGGTGCATGGATCTCTTCCTGGCCCTGGCCCTCTTTGCAGCGGACCGTTTTGGAGCGGACTCGGGAATACTGCTGCCCAAGCTTTTCATGTACGCCTTCTCCCTGAGGCTTGAGAATGCGTCTGTGACTCTGGAGCGCATCAACGCCCATGTGCTTGCTCCCTATTCAATGCTTACCGCGATCAGGTATGCCTCGGATGTCTCCGAGGTGCTTTCCTATAACCTGGCACTGCGCCTGGACGGAATGAAGAACATAGCGTTCAGGACCCGGGGACCGGTTAGGGACATCGATTTCGAGAAGGATTTTGACTTCTGGCTGAAGGAGGGTGAATGATGATCGAAATGCTTAAGCTCGGCTCCCTGCTGGAGAGCGACCGTTATGTCATACCCGTTTATCAGAGGGAGTTCGCCTGGAGCGCGGAGGAACTGATGCGCCTGGTCAGGGACATTGAGGGCGCAAGGAAGTCGGGAAGGAGCGAGTACTACATCGGTACCCTGGTAACCTTCCATGACGGTGATGTCTATGAGGTGGTTGACGGTCAGCAGCGCCTGACGGCCCTCTCGCTTCTCTTCTCGCTCTCCGGAGACGGAAGGGGAATAAGGCTTTCCTATGAGTCCCGTCCTTCCTCCGTTGAAAGCCTGGAGGAACTGAGAAAGGGAAAGAGCGGTAAGGGGCACATCTTCTTCTCCTCCGCCCTCATCCTTGCTGAGGCCCTGAAGGGATGTGAGAAGGATGAGTTCTTCTGTTATCTGGAGAACCATGTCTTCATCCTGAGGACGTGCCTCAGGCCCTCCGTCGATCTTAACCGCTACTTCAAGATAATGAACTCAAGGACCGATCAGTGCACGAGAGGGGATGTGGTCTTCTCATACCTCTTCTCAAAGCTGGACGACTCCCGGGAGCGCGAGATAGCCAAGGTGTCCTGGAAGGGACTATCGGACATGTCCCACTTCCTGGCCGGGGGAATTCCCGAGAGGCTTTACAACAGGATGATATACGGGGACGGGATCGCACCGCTGACCGAGTCGGAAAGCGATGCCTGGTGGTCCATGATAAAGAGTCATACGGAAGGGGACGGGGACAGCATCCTTGCTTCCCTGGACGATGCCCTGGTATTTGACAGTGAGGAGTTCATCAGACCCCATGTCAGGAGCGAGAAGGGACAGCGCTTTTCCCCCGTCGTGACCTTTGACGAATTCCTCCTCATTGCGGCAGGACTCTATACAGGAGAAAAGCCCGTTACCGATGACAGGGCCCTCACCGATGTATACCAGGCCCTGACTGCAGAGTGGACGGACAGTGATGTCCGGTCGTTCATCCACTTCATATTGAAGCTCAGATGCCTCTTCGACACCTACGTCATCAGGCGTGAGGGGGATGAGTGGTGCCTTCTGAAATACAGGGACATAAACGAATACACACCCGCCTTCGGAAAGACCGGACGGGAACTCATCATACTTCAGAGTCTCTTCGCCTCATCGATGGACAGCGTATGCTGGCTTGTCCCGGTGCTATCCTTCCTGCTTTCCCATACCCAGGCATCGGGTGAGGAGCTGCTGGAATACCTGAAGACGCTGAAGGGTGAGGGCCGCAGATACGGCCTGTACCTGGAAGAGTATTTCAGTAAGGGCCTTCCGTCTCCTCCCTACCTTGTTGAAGGTAATGGAAAACTCAGGCAAGTTTGATGAATTTTCCGTACAGGTAATTCCTTAAATCATTACGCAAATGTAATATCAGAAACGGAGGTGTTTATTCATGAACTTCATATTCATTTCCCCGCAGTTCCCCCACACATACTGGAACTTCTGTGCACGTCTTAAGAAAAACGGAATCAATGTCCTCGGCATAGGCGATACTCCCTATGACCAGCTCTCCCAGGAGCTGAGGAACTCACTTACCGAGTACTATCGTGTCAATGACATGGAAAACTACGATGAGATGTTCAGGGCCGTTGCCTTCTTCTCATATAAATACGGCAGGATTGACTGGCTCGAGTCTAACAACGAGTACTGGCTTGAACAGGATGCAAGGCTCAGGACCGACTTCAACATAACGACGGGAGTGAACACCAAGGGTATTTCCAAGTACAAGTCCAAGTACGAGATGAAGAAATACTATGCAAAGGCCGGCGTGCCCACCGCCCGCATCTCCAAGGTAACCGACCTTAAGAAGGCAAAGGCCTTCCTTGAGGAGATCGGAGGCTATCCCATCATAGCAAAGCCCGAGTGCGGAGTCGGAGCTGCCCATACATACAAGATAACGAAGGATGCGGAGCTTGAGGAGTTCTTCGCCACCAGACCTGATGTCGCATATGTCATGGAGGAGTTCATCGAGGGTGACATCGTATCCTACGACGTGATCACGGACAACCGCTGCGAACCTCTTTTCGAGTCGATGACCTGCTGGCCTCCTTCCATTGCCGACATCGTCAACAACAAGCTTGACCTCGACTACTACACTGCCGCAACGGTGCCTGAGGAGCTGAGGACGCTGGGCCGTGCCACCGTGAAGGCCTTCGACGTGAAGTCCCGTTTCGTGCACCTGGAGTTCTTCTGCCTCAGGAAGAACAAAAAGGGTCTGGGCAAAAAGGGTGACTTCGTGGGTCTTGAAGTCAACATGAGACCTGCAGGCGGATACACTCCCGACATGATGAACTGGGCCCATGCCACCGACGTCTACCAGATCTGGGCCGATATGGTTGCCTTCAACGAGAGAAGGGTTCCCGACCTGAATATGGACCACTGCTGCGTCTACGCTTCCAGAAGGGACTGCTATCAGTATAAGCACAGCTGGGATGAGGTCATGGAAAAGTACCGGGATAAGATCGTGATGGCCGAACGCCTCCCCGCACTCTGGTATGACGCAATGGGCAACTACATGTTCACTGCCCATGCCGATGACGATGCTGCCGCAGAGGAGTTCATCGCCTTTGTTGAGGAGAGAGCGTGATGGAAGGAAAGGTAAGGACCTCATATTCAGAGATTCTCGGACGCGACATGTCCTACAAGACCTTCGGCAAAAGGGGTGGAAGACTGTGTATTGCCTTTGCTCCCCAGAACGGAAGGTACTGGGACTTCGAGAACTTCGGCATGGTTGAGACAATCATGCCCTGGATCGAAAGCGGGGAAATCTATCTCGTGCTGGCTGACAGCATGGATGAGATCTCCTGGTCAGGCAAGGATATTCCCGGCTCCGTCAGGGCTGAAAACCAGGAGCGCTGGTATCACTACATCATTGACGAGCTCTATCCCTCCGCGAAAAGACAGTGCGGCAACAGGGAGAAGGCGATCGCAATCGGATGCTCAATGGGCGGCTACCATGCGGGCAACTTCTTTTTCCGCCGTCCCGATAAATTCTCAGCAATGGTTTCCCTTTCCGGAACCTTCAACTCAGACCTTTTCTTCGGCTCCTACATGGACAGCGTCCTTTACGACAACTGTCCTGCGGCCTTTTTGAGGAACATGCCCCTGGACCACCCCTGGGTGAAGCTTTACAGGGAGAGCACGATCATAACATGCTGCGGCCAGGGTGCCTGGGAGGAGGACCTGCTGAGGGGAACCCGTGAACTCGATGCGATCCTCACCGGGATGAACATCCCGCACTTCTCCGACTACTGGGGATATGACGTCAACCACGACTGGCCCTGGTGGAGAGTGCAGCTTCCCTACTTCTTCAGTAACTTCGTCCTGAAGAAATGACGGAAAACATAATTACCGAAGGGGCCGTCTACAGGCACTTCAAGGGCGGCCTCTACAGGGTCCTTCACATCGCAACCCACTCCGAAACCCGGGAAAGGTACGTGGTCTACCGTGCCCTCTACGGGGAGGGCGGAGTGTGGGTTCGCCCCTATGAGATGTTTGCCTCCCCCGTGGACGGGAAAAAGTATCCGGATGCGGGACAGACGTGGAGATTCGAGAAAACTGATACTCCTTGACGCCTTGTCTCCTATAATGGTATTTTTTAAATGATATTTTTTTACTGAAAAGAGGAATTGTTTATGAATTCAGCTACAGGTTCGATGTGGACCACCTTTATAATGTTCGGTGCCATCATCCTCATCTTCTATTTCCTGATCATCAGACCCCAGAAGAAGAGGGACAAGGAGACACAGGCAATGCTCGATGCCCTCAAGAAGGGTGATAAGATCATCACGATCGGAGGTATCCACGGTACCGTAGTCGCTGTCAAGGAGAAGACAGTCGTCATCAAGGTCGATGACAATGCAAGAATCGAGTTCCTGAAGAGTGCGGTCTCAACCGTAGTCAACAAGGATGCAGCCAAGGCAGCTCCCGCTAAGAAGAAGGAAGCAAAGGCCGAGGAGGCAAAGGCTGTTGAAGCCAAGCCTGAAGAAGCTTCAGAGAGTGAAGAGAACAAATAAGGAAAGATCATGAAGAATGCAGGTCGTCTGGCTGCGGTTCTTCTTGTTCTCATCGTATCGGCAGTACTGCTTTATCCGAGTATAAAGTGGTACTGTTTTGTTTCTGAGGACCTGAAGCAACTTGCAGTCGGCTCAAAAGAGCAGATAAGGGACTACTCCAGGGCACGCGCCGGAGAGGATGTTGCCCGTATTACCTCGCTGGGAGGCTCCGCCGCCGTTCCCGGTGAGTTCTCATACCTTGTCGATGTCGCAAAGGAGAGAGGGTATTCAAAGCCCGGTGACATTGCATCCCTCATGGGGGCCTTCAAAAGCGAGGCGGATCTTTTCTCCGTCATCGAGGGCCACTGGCGGGACGTGATAATGGAGACGAAGAAACTCTCCTCGAGGATATTGACCCTTGGTCTTGATCTCAAGGGCGGTGTTTCCGTCCTCCTTGATGCCGATGTGGATTCCTTTGCCGAAAAGCTCGGACGTACTCCGACTTCCGAGGAGATAAGCGCGGCAGTCGGTGAGGACATCGGGGTATTAAGCAGCAGGATTGACCAGTTCGGTGTCAGCGAACCCGACATCCGCCGTCAGGGGGATGACCAGATCCTCATCGAGATCGCGGGAGAGGCCGATCCGGAGAGGGTGAGATCCTTCCTTCAGGGCAGGGGAAGCCTCTACTTCTGTCTGGTTGACAGTGCGCTCACAGCCAAGGTCAACAATCTCTATAAGAGCAATCCCGGATCGTTCTACGACGCATCCGGAGCCCTCATCACCCCGGACATCGTTCCCGATGACAGGCTGATGCTCGGCTACTATTCCACCGATGACTACTCGCTGGACGTGCTCGAGAGCTTTGTCGTGCTTGATACAGGCGTTACCCTGGACGGCTCCTACATCGAGTCCTCAACCCAGAGCAAGGACAGCATCACCGGAAGACCCGTCGTCAACTTCACGCTTTCCTCCGAAGGCGGAAACCTGTTCTATGACCTGACCTCGCGCCATAAGGGACAGGCCCTTGCCGTCGTGCTTGATGAGAAGGTGAAGAGCGTTGCCACGATCAATGATGCGATCAGCCGCAACGTCCAGATCTCCGGATTCTCCGAGAAGGAGGCTGCCGCCCTTGCCATCACGCTGAAGAGCGCTTCCTTCCCGATCGACCTGGAGATTTCCTCGATGACAAGCATCGGGGCAACCCTCGGTGATGACGCGGTGCGTTCAGGCCTGCTTGCCATCATCATCGGCTTTGCGCTGGTCATCATATTCATGGCGCTCTACTACTCCCTGGCGGGACTGGTGGCAGATCTTGCGCTACTTCTTAACCTGTTCATCATGGTATCCCTCCTCTCAGCCCTGAGCTTCACCGTGACCCTAACATCGGTTGCGGGTCTCATCCTTACCCTGGGCATGGCTGTCGATGCCAACGTAATCATCTATGAGAGGATCAAGGAGGAGCTGAGGAAGGGAAAGACTCCCCATGCAGCGCTGGATGCGGGCTTCAGAAGGGCCTTCTGGACGATCATGGACTCAAACGTCACGACCATCATCGCGGCCCTCGTGCTCTCGACCCTCGGATCCTCCAGCGTCAAGGGCTTTGCCATTACGCTGGCAATCGGTATCGGAAGCTCCCTCTTCACATCGCTTTACTTCAGTCACTTCCTCTTTGATCTGTTCATAAAGGAGGACACGAAGGTGTTCAGAATCTCACTGAAGGGGGCAGTAAAATGAATAAGCTGGTAAAACACGGATATCTTTTCCTGCTTCCGTCCCTTCTGGTGGTGGTTGCCGGAGCAGTTGTTTTCTTCGTCCTGGGCTTCAATACCGGAATCGATTTTTCCTCGGGCCTTTCAGAGCAGATCCAGATCGCCCCTGTGGGAATGCGCGTCTCCTATGAGGGAAGCGACACTGCGGTCCTTAGTACTCAGGGCGGAGACCTGAGGGTGACCGTGAGGGGAGCCTCCGGTGTTTCAGTCACCGATTTCCCCTCATCCCTGTATCCCACCGTTTCAGAGCTTGCATCTGCGCTTTCCTCCGTCCCCGGAGTTAAAGCTGAGAGCGTGAGGGGAGAGCTTGAAAGTCAGGCCCTTGTCTCAGGAGCCCTTTTCCCGCTGACTCTTTCCGCTGAAAAGACAGGCGTTAATTTCGCCACTCCCACTGCCGATGTGCGCACCGAGGATGTGAGATCGGCCCTGTCGGAAATGGACGGCCTCAACGTGCAGACTTCAGGTGAAAGGAATGACGGCATCTTCCAGATAAAGGTCAAGGTGGGTGAAGGGGAGACCCAGCAGAGCCTGGAAGAGGATATCAGGAGAGCCCTTGCACCGATTGCGGCAGCAGATGAGATCGTGATCCTTCAGAGTGATTTCGTCGGACCCAAGTTCTCCTCAACCCTGCTCTCCTCATCCCTCAGGGCAGTGCTCATCGCAGTCGTCCTGATACTCATCTACATCTGGATACGCTTCAGGTTTGCCTATGCGCTTTCCTCCATCATAGCCCTCGTTCATGACGTGATTATGATGTTTGCCTTCATCCTTATCTTCCGCCTCGAGGTCTCATCGACTACGATCGCGGCAGTCCTGACCATCATAGGCTACTCGCTTAACAACACGATAGTCATCTTCGACCGGGTCAGGGAAAACGTCCTGCAGCTCAAGGGCGGTGACGTGGATGACCTCATCGTGCTTTCGATAAGGGAAAGTCTCACAAGAACGGTTATCACAAGCCTGACGACGCTCTTCGCGGTCATCCCGCTTGCAATCCTGTCAACGGGTTCGATAAGACTCTTTGCCATCAACCTGATCTGGGGCGTCATCGTCGGAACCTACTCCTCCAACTGCATAGCGCCGTACTTCCTGCACCTGCTGCACAAAGTCGATCCGATCGACCGCGTGAAGGAGAAGAAGGAAGAGGATAGCTACCACATAGGGGATGCATACGTATGAGACGCGTCACCATGGCCTCCGTCTTCGGTTTCTGCAAGGGTGTAGAGAATTCAGTCGCCCTTGCGGAGAAGCTCATTGCTGAGCATCCCGGGGAAAAACTCTATACCACCGGTGACCTGATCCACAACCGGGCGGTGGTGGAGGATCTCAGGGCCCGCGGCGTGGAAAGCATCAGCGGACCGGAGGGCCATGAGAAGGGCATTGCCCTTGTAAGGGCCCATGGGATAACGCCCGATGAGTACAGGCGGTATAAGGAAGCGGGCTTCGGAATCGTGGACGGCACCTGCCGGCTTGTCAGGAGGAATCAGAGGCTTATCGCGGAGTCAAAAAAACCGACTCTTTTCATCGGAAAGGAAGGACATCCCGAGACCATTTCCACAATGGCCCATTCGACCATGCCGTGCATGCTTATAAGCTCCGTCAGTGATTTGGACAGGCTCAGTAAGGAAGTCGGCTACAACGCCGTCATCCAGACAACCGCATCCCAGGAGCTGGTATCGGCCGTGAAGGAGGAAATTGTCCGTCAGGGATTCAATGTCTCCTTCCTTACCGATGTGTGCAACTCCTCCGCCCGGAGACGGGAGGCCGTCAGGAAACTATGCACTTCCTGCGATACGATAGTGGTCGTGGGGGATGTGCACAGCGCCAACTCACAGGCCCTCAGGGCCCTTGCCGAGAAGGAGGGACGAAGGGCCTTCCTCATCCAGGATGTGTCCGATATCACGCCGGAGATCCTTGAGAGCGATAACATCGGTCTTACTGCAGGGGCTTCGGTCCCGATGAATGTAATAAAGAATGTCAGGAGGTTTTTGAAATATGGAGAAAACAGCGGTACTGCCGATACCGACGGTTAAAAGATTTCCTTCCTATCTGAGGATTCTGCACGCCTTCCACGAAAAGGGGGATGTTTATATTTCCGCCACGGTTCTGGCGGAGGAACTTGGCCTAAAGCCCATACAGGTGAGAAAGGACATCTCATATACCGGCCTTGAGGGAAAGCCCAAGGTGGGCTTTGAGATCAAGCAGCTGATAAAGGTTCTCAATCATGTGCTGGGATGGGACAATACTTCCGAGGCCGTCATAATCGGTGCTGGAAACCTGGGAATGGCGCTGGCCCGCTACAACGGCTTCAGGGCCTACGGCCTTACGATGGCCGGCATCTTCGACAATGCCCCGGATAAGATCGGGCGTCCCGTCGGCTCCCTCACGATTCAGGGCATGGACGATCTTTCATCCTTCATCCATGAGCACCGGATAGTGATAGCGGTAATAACGGTACCTGCTTCCGAAGCCCAGGAGGTTGCGGACTTCATCATGGGCGAGGGCATAAAGGCCATCTGGAACTTCGCTCCCATAGACCTGAAGGTGCTTCCGTCCGTCGCACTCCAGCGAACCGATCTGGCGACGGCACTTGCGGTGCTTTCCGTGAAGATGCAGAACAAGCTTGAGAGCGAGGAGGAAGATATATAGCCTCAGGATGGGTGTTTTGCCTGACTTCATATGCCGATAAATATAACAAACGGTGATTTAAGGGGATTAATGTGAATCTGATTACATTAATCCCCTGTTTTATTCCCATATGGATGCCCATTAACTGTGTTTTTCCTTTTATCTGTTTGCAGTGTTACATTTTATTGACTAACCACCACTATCGGTTTAAGCTTTATTCTGAGGTAAATACAGGATGGCTGAAAACATTACGGTGGAGATCTGCATGGGATCAAGCTGCTTTGCGAGAGGGAACAGCGAGAACCTTCAGGCAATAGAGGCGTATCTTACGGAAAACGGTCTCGAAGACAGGGTCGAACTGATCGGGCATCTCTGCCTGGGAATGTGTAAGGAAGGTCCCAATCTGCGCATTGCAGGAAAGGATTACTCAGGCATCGGTCCTGACTGTGTCGTTGACGTGCTTAAAGCCGAGCTGGAGGCGTGACCATGGTATATCCCGTATACACAGAAACAACATACTGCCGTGACTGCTACAAGTGTGTGAGAAGCTGTCCCGTAAAGGCAATTCAGGTAAAGGACGGAAGTGCCGTCATCATAAAGGACAGGTGCATATTCTGCGGCCGATGCGTCGGAATCTGTCCCAACAGCGCGAAGAAGATCAGGAGCGATCTTTCCAGGGCTCAGATGCTGCTCAAGTCCAGAAAGAGGGTGATCTGTTCGCTTGCTCCCTCATTCGCCGCAGAATTCAAAGGGGAGGAGGAAGCCCTCCTTGCCGGTATCATCCAGCTTGGCTTCAGCGGGATTTCCGAGACGGCCATAGGAGCTGCAATAGTATCCGCCGCAATCGACAGATATGCCTCCTCCCATGACGGAAAATGTCCCTGGATCAGCACCGCATGTCCCTCAGTCGTCGAGCTAGTCAGGAAGTACTATCCCGATGCGGTCGGTCAGCTGGCGAAGGTCCCTTCCCCTCTTCAGACCCACAGTGCATATCTCAGAAGCCTCTACGGCAGTGACATCGGAATCGTCTTCATCGGACCGTGCATAGCCAAGAAGAATGAAGCGGACGTCACGCCCGGCTACCCTGACATCGCCCTTACTTTCGATGAACTGAGAAAGTGGTTCAGACAGGAGAGGATAGTGCTCTCCGAGCTCGATACCTCCGAGAAAGTGAGATTCATCCCTGCCAAGGCAGGCATTTCCACCCTTTATCCGGTGGAGCACGGCCAGATCGCAACCTCAAAGCTCTGGGGTGAAAAGCACTTCTGCCGCGAAGCGCTGGCACTGTCCGGCGTGAATGAACTCCATGACGTCCTCGGTCAGATCGGAAGTGATGATCCCTTCCTGGAGCTGCTTGGCTGTGAAGGCGGATGCATCAACGGACCCGTATCGGACAGGAGCAGGTCCCTTGCACAGAGAAAGAATGCGGTGACATCGTTCACCGAGAACAGGATAGGCTCGGGAGAAGCACTCTTCGAGCCCGATGAGGCCTTTGTGGAAAAGGTCCTCAGCGAGGGATACGGAATACTCTCTGCCAGCCAGCCGGCCGCTGATACCCGCTTTGCCGGTAAGTTCACCGAGGAAGAGATCCGTCAGGCACTCTCAGAGCTCGGCAAGACCACGAAGGCCGATGAGCTCAACTGCGGTGGCTGCGGCTACAATACCTGCCGTGATATGGCCATTGCATACCTTTCGGGCATGGCTGAGGCCGAGATGTGCGTGACCAAGATGAGAAAGGAAGCGCAGAGTAAGGTGGACATGCTCCTCAGGACGATTCCCAATGCGGTCGTAATCGTCAACAGGGAGCTTAACATCGCTGACTGTAACCTGAATTTCCTGAAGATATTCGGTGACATGGACGAGTCCCTGCTCGATGACACCATGCTCTCCCTGGTTTCGGGCCTTCCCCTTGAAAGGTTCGTTCCCTTCTATGAGAAGTTCTCCGATGAGTTCAATGCCGGGAAGCGCAATCAGTACCGGCTCCACTACAAGGACAAGTATCTCCGCGTGACGTTCTTCCTTGTTGAGAAGAACCGTCTTCTCGGTGCGATGTTCGACGACATCACGTCCCCGACGGTAAAGAGGGAGACGGTCGTGAAGAAGGCGGAGGACGTAATCCAGAAGTCCCTTGAGACCGTTCAGCAGATCGCATCGCTGCTCGGTGAGAATGCCGCTGAGACCGAGATAATGCTCAACAGCCTCATCGATGCGTTCAGCGTCCACTCCGAAAAGAGCGGGGACGGCTTCACGATCGATGATGAGGCACAGGACTGAGGCCTATGAACAATATCTTCATCGATGTTGACTACGCCCAGATATACAAGCACGGGCAGAAGATAGGAGGGGATGTCTTCCTGCTGTCGAGAAACCCCGAGAGCAACAAGATCGTATGCACGCTCTCGGACGGTCTCGGCTCGGGTGTAAAGGCAAACGTCCTTGCTTCCCTCACTGCCCATATGGCCCACAAGCTGAGTTTCTCACCGATTGACCTCGGCCACTCCGCCGAGATCATCATGAATACCCTGCCTGTCTGCCGTGAAAGAAAGATAAGCTACTCCACGTTCACGATTGCCGACATCCACTACAAGGAGAACATGGAGAACATAAACGTGCGTCTGGTGGAGTATGACAACCCGCTGGCGCTGAGGTTTCAGGGGTGTGAGCCCATGTCCTGGCAGAGGGACAAAAGGGAGCTTCAGAGGGAAGCAGCCTTCAAGAAGGAGGTCGTCCAGTACTCCGCCTTCAACATGGAAATCGGTGAGCGTCTCATCATGTTCTCAGACGGCGTTGCCCAGTCGGGTCTGGGAAAGAGCCTGCCCCTGGGGTGGAGAAGCTCCGGTGTCCAGAAATACGTCACCGACCTGATAAAGAACAATCCCGACATCTCGTCCAGGGAGCTTTCCGCCGCGATAGTGCAGAAGGCCAATGCCCTTGACGGGCTCTGCTCAAAGGATGACATAACCGCGGTCGTCGTATACATCAGGCGTCCCAGGAAGACCGTCATCGTGACCGGCCCTCCCTTCACGAAGGAAGCCGATGAGATCCTGGGTGAGAAGATCAGGGCATTTGACGGAAAAAAGATCGTTTCAGGCGGTACCACCGCCCTGATCGTATCAAGGCTCTTCAATGCCAAGATCAGCGTCGATCTCTCCTGCTGGTCACCCGATGTGCCGCCCGCAAGCAAGATGGCCGGCATCGATCTGGTCACGGAGGGAATGCTTACCCTCTCCCGGGTGGCGATGGTGCTGGAAAAGAAACTCCCGGTTGCCTCTCTTCCGAATGATCCCGTGAAGAAGTTCGTCGAGATACTTCTTGACAGCGATCAGATACACTTTATAGTGGGAACGAAGATCAACGAGGCACATCAGGATCCCAACATCCCGGTTGAGATCGGGATCAGAAGAACGATAGTAGGGCGTCTCAGAGCAGCGCTTGAAAACATATATTTGAAAGAAACTTCACAGGAATATCTTTAGGAGGATAGTGTTATGAAGAAAGAAAAAGTTCAGGTAAAGATCTGCGTTGGTACCGCATGTTTCGTACAGGGCGGTTCCGATCTTCTCCTCTACAACGACTTTGTGGATCCTGCGATCATCGCTGAATGCGAAATCGAAGGCTCTTCCTGTCTCAATGCCTGCAAGGCTGACGGAGCAGGTGCCCCCTACGTGGAGATCAACGGCGTTCTCCATTCAAAGGTCACTCAGGATAAGTTCTGCAAGCTGCTGACGGAGGCTGTTAAGGACAATGCTTGAACTCAACAACCAGTATACGGCGATGAAGAGACGCATCGATACTGAGGTACTCAGACTGTTCTTTGCCGGACAGCTTGAGGAAAAGATCGATGAACTTCCGTATTCCATTATCCCCAAAGACAGAATACCGAACCGTTGCTGTATCTACAAGGAAAGGGCAATGGTCCGTTACAGAATCATGGCACTGCTCGGAATCGACATCGAGAGATTTGATGATGAGCTCAAGCCGCTTAAGGCATATGCCTCCGAGATTCTCAGGGAGGATCCTCCCGTGCTTCCCCTGCTCACCACGATCAGCACCGGATGTTACGGATGTCCCCCCGATCAGTACAGGATCAGTGACGCATGCCGCGGCTGCTTCGCACGCCCCTGTATGGCCAACTGTCCCAAGGATGCGATCAGCTTCATCAACGGTCAGGCCCACATCAACGAGGAAAGATGTATCAGATGCGGTAAGTGTATGGACGTATGTCCCTTCCACGCCGTAGTCCACATCCCCGTTCCCTGTGAGGAGGCATGTCCGGTAGGTGCCGTCAGGAAGAACGAGAAGGGCGTGGTCGAGATCGACCACAAGAACTGCATCAGCTGCGGACGCTGTTCAAGAAGCTGTCCGTTCGGTGCAATTGCCGAGAAGAGCGGCCTTCTGCCCGTTCTCAAGATGATCGAGAGGAAGGAGAAGGTCATTGCCATGATCGCTCCCGCAATCGAGGGTCAGTATCCCGGTACCCTTGCCCAGATCAAGAGCGCGATCATCAAGGCAGGCTTTGCCGATGTCATCGAGGTTGCCGAGGGCGCTGAGGTCACTGCAATTCACGAGGCTGAGGAAGTGCAGCACAAGAAGGCAAACGGCGAAGGCTACATGACCACAAGCTGCTGTCCCGCATACATGGAGCTCGTAAACAAGCACCTGACCTTCCTCAAGGAGCGCTACTCCGATGCATATTCACCGATGATCTACACGGCAAAGCTTGCCCGCGAGAAGTTCGGTGATGATGTGAAGTGCGTTTTCGTCGGCCCCTGTCTCGCAAAGCGCGTTGAGGCTGTCAGAAAGGGCGGTGTCGACGGTGTCATCACCTTCAGTGAACTTGCCGCAGTATTCATGGCAAAGAACATCGATGTCAGGGAAGAGGCTGCCGCCGATCTCGGAGCAACCGATACCTTCGCCGACTGCAGACAGTTCGCCGTATCCACAGGTGTTGCGGGCTGCGTGCTCAACCGTGTGGCCGATCCTGCCTCGATCAGGACACAGCCCATCAACGGCGTCGACAAGAAGATGTTCCGCCTGATGAAGACCTGGGAGAAGCGTGCTCCTGAAGTCGATCTCATTGAGGTCATGTGCTGTGAGGAGGGCTGTCTCAACGGTCCCGGAACAATCGTCAAGCCGATGGTCGCCAAGAAGCTCAGAGGCGGCAACAAGGCCGCAACTCCCGTCAAGTCGGTGAAGAGCACCATCTGATGGAAGATATTAAGACAGCGGATGACGGACAGTTCCTTGAAACCGTCTCTGCCTGGATAAGCAGGGAGGATCACAGGGTGACGGTGCTTGCCAACCTCTCCTCCCTGATCTATCACTACCTGGATGACGTGTCGTGGTGCGGCTTCTACCTGGCAGAGGGAGATGACCTCTACCTCGGCCCGTTCCAGGGAAAGCCTGCATGCACCCTGATCCCGAAGGGAAGGGGCGTGTGCGGCAGTGCCTATGAAAGCGGTAAGACTCTGATCGTCGATGACGTTCTCAGTTTTCCCGGTCACATCGCCTGTGACAGTGCATCAAGAAGCGAGATCGTCGTTCCCCTCAGGGGCTTCGGCGTCCTCGATCTGGACAGCACGAAGGAAGCCCGGTTCACCCAAAGGGAAAAGGTGCTCCTTGAAAAGACGATGGAAATCCTCTCTTCGGTTCTCTGAGGAGAGGATTGTTTTTTACTGCGCCAATACACACCATTAACTCTCATGCCAAAGCCGTTTTGTAATTATTCCACGGCATGCGGAAGTACTCCTGCATGGATGGCTGATTCCTTGGTTTTCTCCTTCTGTTCACTTACAGCATCGGTGCGAATATCCTGACCACAGCGCGGATGAATCTTGTCATCAGACCTGTTTTCAGCATTTCCGGAGTCACCTCGATGCTTTTACGCATGGTGTTCTCCAAATCCGCTTTCAGGGCACTCATGGCCTTGCAGTCATACATCCACACACCGTTCTCAAAGTGGTGGACAAGACTCCTGTAATCCAGGTTGATGGTCCCGATCATCGCCTGATTGTCATCTGCAAGATAGCTTTTTGCGTGGATGAAGCCGGGTTTATATTCATAGATGTGCACCCCCGCGGCCATCAGCCTTGGATAAAAGCTCCGTGTCATGCCGAAGACAAGCTTCTTGTCAGGTATATGCGGTACGACTATCCGGACATCCACACCGCGCAGGGCGGTGTTTTCCATGCACTGGCAAAGATCATTGTCCATAATGAGGTACGGCGTGGTCATCCATACATAACGTACGGCACCGCTGAGCATGTTCTGAATCACGCTTTTCCCGACCCTGCGGTCATAGAGCGGGTGAGGGCCATCCCCGAAAGGAATGACATACCCAGGTTCTCTTATCTCCGATTTGGGGTAAAGGTCATTCCGTATATACGGCATTTTCCGAACATTGATGCCGAAGTCCACAAGAAAGAGTTTTGTCAGTTCCCATACCGCTTCCCCTTCAATGCGGATGGCACTGTCCTTCCAGTGACCGAACCTGACGACTTCATTGATGTATTCGTCGGCAATGTTGATGCCGCCCGTATATCCGATTGTCCCGTCTATGACAGTGATCTTCCGATGGTTCCGGTTGTTGAACTCGCTGTCCGCATTGCCGCGCAGTCTTGAAAAGGGAGCAGCTTCAATACCAAATGACTTAAGGGTCCTGTGATAATCTCCGGGGAGCTTCTTCATACAGCCTATGTCGTCATATAAGACTCTGACCTCAACTCCGGCTGCGGCCTTTCTTTTCAGGATATCCAGTATGGAAGACCAGAATTTCCCTTCCTAAATGATGAAATACTCCATGTAAATGAACTTCCCGGCACGCTCAAGATCCTCCAGCAGACGACGATGCATATCTTCCCCAAGGGGAAAGTATTCCACCCTGGAATCGGTAAACAGATGTGTCTGAGCAATATCCATGAGCATCCCGGCATGTGATCCGGCAATGGGGCTTTCTGCTTTCAGCTCCTTAAGCAGTTTTCTGTCATCGTGTTCATATCCATGACTTTTCAGTGCATCAAGCCGCTTTATGAACCGTTTCTGCAGCATTCTGGAGTAGAACATGAAATAGAGCATGAAACCGGCAATGGGGATTATCAGGACAAAAAGCAGCCATGGCACTTTGTAATCGGGATTGTCATCCGATGCAATGATCCTGATCACACATGATATCTCCGTTGCCCATGCCGCAAGGTAGAAGTACGGAACGTAATAACATAGGGCAGCCACAATTCCTATTACGGCAATAACTTCCATGATTGCGATGATAACGGCAGCTATGTACCTGAACGGAATATATGAATACCCCTCTGTCTGTTTCCTGAACGGACGTCCGTTACCTGAATGGAGGATTTTCCTTCCAGCCCTCCGCATTCCGTTTTCCATGCTTTACTCCCAGATTCACAGGATATGTCCTTATTCTGGAACGCTTTTGTTTGGAAGATGTTTTGGAAATGTTTCAATAATGTTATTTTTGGATGTGAATCAGAGCAGTGAGAGCACCAGGGTCTCCGCCCATTTCAGATAGCCGGGTGTAATGGATGAAAGAGCGTCCTTAACCTTCCAGATGTCGTAATCCTTCACTGCCGAGTAGAGAGAACCCACCGCCTTTGTCCCTCCTATGGCAACCCTGGCATATGCATGATCCCCCAGAGCAAAATACTTTCCTTTGGCAAGGGCTCCGACGGTGAAGTCCCCGCATGCGATGGCGCCGAGGGAGAACATTCCCCAGCCTATGCAGGCCACCGTGAAAATGCCTGCGGCAAAGCAGCCGACGGAGAAGAGACCCAGTGCAATGACTGCAACTGCGAGTGCTCCGATTGCAGCCGTCCCGATCGATATGAGCCCTATGGATACCAGTCCCACCGCAACGGCACCTTTGGCATAAAGCCCGACGGCGATGACACCCTCTGCCTTTTTGCCCACGGCAATGAAGGCCCTGGCATTTCCCGCAACCATCCAGAGAGGCATTCCGAAGACCTGTGTTTCACTTACCCTGACCCGGGACTTCGGCTCCTCATGACTGCTGCCGATTACCAGTTCATCAAGCGTGCACCCGTAAAGCTCTGAGAGCCTTATGAGTTTTTCCGTCTCGGGAAAGGACTGTCCAGTTTCCCTTAGTTAAAGATATTGTTGGGTATCTCAAGATGTGTCATTCGATTTTGCCGATAAAGCGGTAGAAGATTTCTACCTCCTGTTCCCGGCTTCCGTCCTCACTTTTGACCGCTTCATGGATAAGGATTTTTTCAAT
>JALEVV010000063.1 GCA_022788185.1 Spirochaetales bacterium
GCGGGAAATCAACGCCTGTGGAGACGAACATGGTGGACGACCGTGCGAACGCACCTAAGAAGCCCAACGTCGAGAAAGCAGGAATAGTTCCTGAGAATACGACTCAGGAAGCTCCCTGCCTTTAGGCGGGAGAGTTGTCACTTTTGATATATGGTGTGTTAGTCTGTGACTATGTCACAAACGGAAACCACACCCTTACCCCTATGGACCCGGGACTTCACCATCATCACCCTGGGCAGCGTTGTTTCGATGGTCGGTAACTCGCTCTCTGGATTCGCAATGAGCCTGATGGTTCTGGACTACACCTCATCACCGCTGTTCTATGCCATATATGTGATGGCCTTCACCTTTCCGCAGATAGCTGTTCCCATCTTCAGCGGGGCCCTGCTGGACAGATTTTCCCGCAAAAAGACAATTTACACGCTGGACTTCATTTCAGCGGCACTGTACCTGGCCTCGGGAGTACTGCTTTCCACAGGCTGGTTCAGCTATCCTGTTTTCGCCCTTCTCGTATTCCTTTTCGGGACGATACAGTCGGTCTATCAGGTGGCATACCAGAGCTTCTACCCCATGCTCATCACAAAAGGCAACTACAGCAAGGCGTATTCCATTGCATCAATACTGGAATCGGTCAGCGTTTTCATAGTTCCCCTGTCCACCTTCATATACAACAGAATGGGTATTGCACCCCTGATGATGGCCAATTCAGTCTGTTTCTTCACTGCGGCAGTGATGGAAAAACAGATCAGGGCTGAGGAAAAATATGTGAAAGCAGAAAAAGGCGGCGGGATCAGGCGGATGCTTTCAGATACCAGGGAGGGCTTTACATACCTGAAGTCGGAACGGGGACTGTTCTTCATAGCATTATATTTCCTCTTTTCATCACTGGGAGGTGGGGTCAGCAACGTCGCACTGCTTCCCTATCTGAAGTCTTCCTACCCGGGAGGGGAATACTACTACCTCCTCATCGGCCTTTTCATGATGGCAGGAAGATCCATCACATCCGTCTGGCACTACAGGCACACGCTGCCCACAGAGAGAAAATTCACCATCGCCCTTACCGTTTACCTTCTTATTGCGCTCTCTGAGGGAACGATGCTTTTCATGCCCCTGGCAGTGATGTTCGCAATGTCGTTCGCATCCGGTTGTCTCGGGGTGACCAGCTACACGATAAGGGTATCGGCCACACAAAGCTACGTCCCTGACGAAAAGAAGGGCCGCTTCAACGGAGCCTTCAACGTGCTGAGTGTCCTGGGGTCCCTCATCGGGCAGGGGGCGGCAGGCATTCTCTCAGAGATCATGGACCTAAGATTCGTGATGCTTCTGACTCAGATGGTGGTATTCACTGCGGCATTAGTGATCATAAAGGGTCATAAAAAGGATGTTTCGGCTATTTACAACAGGCAACAGTGAAGAGTACGGGGATATTGTTGTCCAACACCCTTGAATAATCTTTCTGAAAATAGTAAATTATCCAAGTTGGTACAGGTATCGTATCGTCTTTACGTCTTGGAGAGATGTCCGAGAGGTCGAAGGAGACGGACTCGAAATCCGTTATGTGGCTTGTCTGCATCGAGGGTTCGAATCCCTCTCTCTCCGTACAAACCTGTCGCAGCACTCCTTTGGAGAGGTGTCCGAGTGGTCGAAGGTGCACGATTGGAAGTCGTGTAAGGTCAAAAGCCTTCGGGGGTTCGAATCCCCCCCTCTCCGTAATCATAACCGCTGTTGATGCAAATGCGTCGACAGCGTTTTTTTTGCTTGAGAAAGATGTTTCCATTTCATAAGGCTAGACAAATCTAACTATAAAGGCATGACAGTGTCGTTATTTTTTTGACACCACGGTTAGTGAAAACCATGCAAAGGGAAGAAAAAGGAAATGAAATGCATCGGAGTAGGTCTTGGTACCGCCGGTGCGGTAGTACCACAGCTTCCGGCCTTTCCCTTTCTCATGCTCTATGACTTCTGCTTTGCGCGTAGCAGTGAAAAGCTTAATACCTGGCTCAGGGGAACAAAGCTTTACAGGGACAATCCGGAGGACTTTGTGGCAGGCCTTGGCATGACGGTTAAAACCAAGATCCGGATCTTGGTCACCGTCACGCTGCTGATGAGCATCGGCTTCATCATGATGGGTGCAAAGGGCATAGTCCCGAGATGCATCGTCCAGGGCTGTGTCTGGGCCTTCCATATCATTTACTTCTGCTTTGGGGTAAAGACGATTCCTGCGGACAGTTAATGGACTGTGAGGTCGTGTGAATGACTCTTTCTTATGCATCCTTTATGGGGTAAGATTCTTTCCATGAAGATTACGATCCTTTCGATGTTCCCCGAATCCTTTGACTCATTTCAGTCATTTCCCGTGGTTAAGCGTGCCGTGGACAGGTCCCTGCTGGAGCTTGAGATCGTTGACATCAGGAAGTTTGCCGGCGGTTCATTCAGGCACATTGATGATTCCCCGTGCGGTGGCGGTCCCGGGATGATCATGAGGATGGACACGCTCATGAGAGCCCTTGATAGCGTCAGGACACCCTCATCCCATGTGATATTGCTTTCCCCGAAGGGACAGCAGTATACCCAGAAGCGGGCACGGGAGCTTTCTGCAGCGGAACATCTCATCATAGTGTGCGGACACTATGAGGGCGTGGACAGAAGATTCGAGGATCATACCGATGAGATGATAAGCCTCGGGGATTACATCCTTACCGGCGGGGAACTGCCTGCCATGTGCATCACGGACTCCATAGCCAGACTGCTGAAGGGTGCCCTCAGGGAGGGAGCAACCTCAGACGAAAGTCATGAAAACGGTCTGCTGGAATATCCCCAGTACACGAAGCCGGTGGACTGGAATGGGGAAAAGGTGCCGGAAATACTACTTTCTGGCAACCATGGAGCCATCGATAAGTGGCGCAGGGTACAGGCCCTCAGGGATACCAGGAAATACAGACCGGACATGTTCATGAAATATGAAATGAGTGAAGAGGAGAAGAAGTGGCTTTCCGAAGCAGATCAGAATGATGAGTGAAAGCGCAGCTTATCCTCATACATCAGCGCATCCGCCTTGCTGTAAAGCTCCTCAAGCACCAGGGAGGGATAGAGATCGCTTCTTACATACCCTACTGCGATACTCAATTCGGAAGAGTATTCACCGATCCAGGTATCGCAATGCATTTTCATTTCAGCTATGAGCTCCGGTATCCTTTCCGGGGCAACGGCAATTACCGCAGCCATCTCATCCCCGCCTATGCGGTAGCACTTTCCGAAGGGGGAAAACACGTTGCTTATTATAGTGGCCGCACCTTTTATAAGCTCATCACCGGCCACGTGGCCCAGGGTATCATTGACCTTCTTGAGGCAGTTGATGTCAAATGAGAACACTGCAGTGTTCCTGGGAAGCTTCCTGATACTGTATGTTTCCAGAGCCTCGTAGAAGGCATACCTGCTGTAAATTCCGGTCAGCACGTCGGTATTCAGCAGACTGTTCTGCCTGTTTATCTCCTCATCATATGAGAGCATCGAGTAATCTGAATAGTAGATGAAAAGCAGGATCGAACCCATTACCATGGAAATGCTGGCAGTGCGTATGACGCTGCCAGATATCTCCTGTATTGCGGCTCCGACCAGTATTATTACTATGATGAAGACAAGTGGTATGAGGTTTCTGCGATCAAAGGACCTGCTGAAAACCACTACACAGCAAATGACATAGGCTATTGAATACAGATAGACAAGCATGTAGACCCACCATAGAGGCCCATGGTGCATATAGTTGTTTTCATCAAGGAAGTATGTCCATCCTGTAAAGACCGAGCTGAACTGAAAAACCAGGTTCAGAAGGAGTATGCGAACTGTCACTTTGTCAGTTTTGCTCCTCCCGAGTATCTGACGGACGAAGAAAATCCCAGCCGCAGGGGTGAACACGTAATCCAGGAACTTTGCGAAATAATGAATGCTGCGGGTCCACCAGGGAGTCCCGTCGAGCATAACGGAAAGCCATTCGGAGAGAACCGCTATCAGGATGATGATGTATGAGCGGTAAAACCTCCTCTTTGCATCCTTTGAAATGTGTGTATTCCCGTGAACCAGCAGGGTAAGGCAGAGGATGGACAGACATGATATTACGATTACTGATGTATAGTGCATGTTTCCTCCCCTTCTGAAACAAAAAAAGCGACAAATTTACCAGGTCACATATAACATCCTCTGACCGCTGCTACATTCCTGTCCTGACGGGGTTGGGAGGCGTATATTGCCTGGGATCTGTCGCTAAGGAAGACATGGGAGTCGGACCCAATATGAAAGACCGCTTCTTCCGTTTTTCATCATGAATGATTTTTTCACTTTTGAAAAGGGGGTTGTGGTGTA
The DNA here is from genome assembly GCA_022788185.1 of Spirochaetales bacterium. Taxonomy (GTDB): domain Bacteria; phylum Spirochaetota; class Spirochaetia; order Sphaerochaetales; family Sphaerochaetaceae; genus Bullifex. Next base: position 4,360 of record JALEVV010000063.1, read on the forward strand.
TAAAGAGGTTTTCATGGTATACTTTTCATCTGACTAAGGAGATGAGATGGCATACGAAGTAACCGCTACCAGGAAAAGGCCGCAGGCATTTGAAAAACTAGTAGGACAGGAATTCGTGGTTTCCACGATAGAGAATGCCATCGAGAGCGGAAGAATTGCCCACGCATATCTCTTTTCAGGCCCAAGAGGTGTCGGAAAGACATCCTCTGCCCGTCTGCTTGCAAAGGCACTGAACTGCGAGCATGGTCCGACGGCACACCCCTGCGGGGAGTGTGTGTCATGCCGGGAGATAACCCAGGGATACAGTACCGATGTTATCGAGATCGACGGTGCTTCCAACACCAGCGTCAACGACATCAGGGTCATCAAGGATGAGGTGCTCTTTCCGCCCCAGTCATCGAGGTATAAAATATACATCATCGATGAGGTTCACATGCTGAGCACCAGTGCGTTCAACGCACTTCTCAAGACCATCGAGGAACCGCCTGAGTATATCATATTCATCTTTGCGACCACCGAACTGCAGAAGGTTCCGGCCACAATTCGCTCCCGCTGTCAGCAGTTTCATTTCCAGCTGATACCCCTCGAAACGATAAAGGGATGTCTCAGGGAAGCTGCGGCAGAAATGGGAATTCAGGCCGATGATGACGCCCTCTTCTGGATAGCGCGTGAAGGTAACGGCTCGATGAGGGATGCCTATACCCTTTTCGACCAGGTCGCAGCCTTCTCCCAGGACCACATCACCCTTGACAAGATAAAGAACAAGCTCGGCCTTGTCGGCAGCGATCAGATCGCAAGGATAGTTGAAGCTGCGATAACAGGCAACAGTGCCTCTGCACTGAGGGAGTTCAGTTCCATCCTGGCAAAGGGAATTTCCGTGGAACAGTGCATCAGGGACCTGACGTCCTTCTTCCGTGCCGTCCTTTTCATCAGGCAGGGAATAACCGATGAGGATCTGCTGAACATGAGGACAGAGGAAATACCCGACAGCGTGCTTTCAATGCTTTCCCCGGCCCAGGCGGAAGCCGCACTGAGATCACTCCTGCAGCTATACAGGGAGATAAGATACTCCATATCACCCAGGTTTGAGGCGGAGCTTTTCATATCAAGACTCAGCAGTCTTCCATTCCTCACCTCTCCTGAGGAGCTCGTGAAGAAGCTTGAGGAGATGAAGAAGGATGTAGCCGCAGGCAAGGTGACCGTCGTCAGGGAGCGTTCCCTGTCCCTCGTCCAGCCGACAGTCCAGGTAACCGCTACCCAGGAAGTCAGAAAAGAAGCAACTACTGAGCCGGTGAAAAGTCCCACCCCTGAACCGGTAAAAGCTGTTGCCCCCGAACCTGTAACGAATGCTCCCTTGGAAACTGTCCCCACTCCTGAAATGAAGACTCCCGTGGAGGCTGTACCGGAGCCAGTGAAGAAGGCAAAACGGATTCCGGTGCTGGAAGATATAAAGAAGCTTGCTGCCTCAGGCGATATCGATCATGTATTCGGACTTCAGAACGCCCTCAATAACGTAAACGGCGTGACACTGGCCGAAGACGGAACCCTCGAACTCAGGACGAACTCCCTTCTGCCCGCAAAAACCATAAGATCCAATTCAAAGCTCATAAGGGAACTGCTTGAAAGGGAGACCGGCTTTGACGGTGCGATAAACAGCTTTGCAGCCGAAAAACAGAAGGAACGGGTGAACCCCGTCCTTGAGAAGCTTGCAACCAGCTTCAGGGGAACCGTCATAAGCGAACAGGAGGATTTATGACAATAGACGAAAACACATTCAAAAACATGTTCGGGAACCTTTCCGAAATAGAGAAGACAGCAAAGGATTATGCAAAGCAGATGGAAGCGATCACCGTCACGGGAAGTGCCGGTGCCGGGCTTGTGAACATCACCGTCAACGGTAAGGGCAGGGTCACCTCCGTCCAGATCTCAGAACAGGTGTATGAACTCGGCGATGTCCATACCGCAGAGGTCCTTATCGCAGCTGCCTTCAATGATGCCGTGGAAAAGGCTGAGAAAGAGAAGATGGCAATGGCTTCCGACATCACGAAGTTCTTCAGATGAACGCACTGGAAAACCTTATCAGACAGCTCTCACGTCTTCCCGGAGTGGGAGCCAAAAGTGCAACAAGGATGGCCTATCACCTATTAAAGTGTGATGAAAGCTACAATGAAAAGCTTTCTGATGCCATCGGAACAATAAAGGAAAAGATTCATAAGTGTTCAGTATGCGGTTCCTATACCGAGACAGACCCCTGTGAGCTCTGCAGTGATCCCAAAAGGGACCACACGCTTCTGTGCATCGTCGAACAGCCCCAGGATGTAATGACGATTCAGAACAGCGGCATTTACAATGGCATGTACCATGTGCTCGGAGGAGCCATCGATCCCCTGAACGGAGTCGGCCCAGAGGACCTTTCCTTCCGTGAGCTGAGGGAAAGGATAAAAAACGGTTCCTTCTCAGAAGTAATAATCGCCACGAATCCGACTGAGGAAGGTGACACCACTGCCCTTTATATCAGGCACGTGCTTCAGGATACGGGCATAACCGTTTCCCGTCTTGCAGCCGGACTCCCGATAGGAGGGGACCTGGAGTATGCCGACAGACTTACCCTGGCCCGCTCGATAAAGGGAAGGGTCAGTTTCTGAACGAGGCATCATAGAAGTAGAAGCCGTTATTCTCCTTCACACCCTCAAGCCTGCTTCTGTAGAGATATCCGCTGTTGTAGTGGCCTGCCACTATGACAGGCAGATACTCCTCACAGTACTCCTGGATATCATCCCAGATTTCCGCAGCTTCCCCATAACTCTCGCTTTCGGAAAAGGCTGAAAGCAGCTCCTGCAGGTGCTCATCATCGCTCCACCCCGCATACGTGGGATCGAAGAAGAGCTTCAGGGACGGAAGCGGCACAGCGGTCATGGCGGTGATGCAGAGGTCGTATTTATCCTCCTGACTTCTCCAGGCCATCATGGTGGACCAGTCCGTCACCAGGAGTTCCACCTTCATTCCGGCCTTCTCCAGCTCGCTTTTGATGAAAAGCGCCGCCTTATCCATGTTGGAAAGATTGCTTGTGAGGATTGTGAAGGTCTCTCCGGCATAACCGCACTCAGACAGGATTTTTCCTGCCTCAGCCTTATTATTGAGGCCATAGGCACCTTCCCTGTTAGGCCACAGCTCCTGCCAGGCTTCCATGTATCCATGATTCAGCGTGAAGCCCTCCTCACCGTAGCATGCCTTCATGACTCCCTCGAGATCGAGGGCTGTATTTACTGCCTTTCGTATTTCCCTGTTTCCGGCAATGGGACCCCTTTTATTGAAGAGAAGCACGAAGGATCCAGTCTCATCACCAAGGGAGAGAACCACATCCTCATTGGCCCTCAGTCTTGAAAAATCACTGCTCATGACGTCATTCATGAAATCATAAGTACCGGTCTCACACCCCAGGGTCCTGACTGCCGATTCAGGCACGAAGTGGTAGACGAGTCTCTTCACCTCAGCCTTCCTGATGCCCTCATACCCCTCATAGCGATCAAGGGTAACAGCTACTCCCGCCTCATAACTCACGAAGCGGTAAGGACCGGTTCCGATATATGATTTGAGAAAACCGTTTTCATCGGTATTTTCAAGGGACTCCCTTGCAATGATGACCGCGGCATAGGGACTTTCCGCCATCATCTGATCCAGGAAGATGACGGGATGGTCAAAGTTTATTGAAACCCTGTCACCCTCAGATACGAAGCGTGATTCGCCGCACATCTTCCTGATGGCTGCGTAGTTGTCTATCCAGCGGTTCAGGGAGAGAGTGACATCCTCCGCATCCATCTCCCTTCCGTTATGGAAGGTAACTCCCTTTCTTAAGGTGAAGACCCACTTCCGTCCACCGTCAAGCATCTCATAACTTTCGGCAAGCAGCGGATAGGGTTTGGAGTCGTCACCCCTGTCAATGAATCTTTCAAGCGTGTTGCCGCAGAGTATGTAGCGTATTACCTGGGATGAATTCTTATGAACATCCAGGGTAGGCATCTCCTGGGAGAGGGCAATGTCAATCGTATCCTTCACACTCTCTTTTTCGGTGCAGGACAGGAGCATCAGGGTAATCATCAGTAGTAGTATCAGCTTTTTCATCAAAATCCATAGTAGAGAAAAAAAAGACTGACTACAAGAGACGCAAAATGCCCCGCCGGAAGGCAGGGCATCTGAAACGCGTTTCCAGAAGAAACTTACTTGGGCTGCTTGCCGATGTAAGCCAGGATACCGCCGTCAACGTAAAGGATGTGACCGTTGACAAAGTTGGATGCATCACTTGCAAGGAAGACTGCAGGTCCCTGGAGGTCCTCTGCATTACCCCAGCGAGCTGCGGGTGTCTTTGAAATGATGAACTGATCGAACGGATGGCGTGAACCGTCGGGCTGGATCTCCCTGAGAGGAGCTGTCTGCGGTGTTGCAATGTATCCGGGTCCGATACCGTTACACTGAATGTTGAATTCGCCGTACTCGGAAGCGATATTCTTTGTGAGCATCTTGAGACCGCCCTTTGCTGCAGCATATGCGCTGACTGTCTCACGTCCAAGCTCACTCATCATGGAGCAGATGTTGATGATCTTTCCGTGACCGTTCTTGATCATGGAAGGAATGACTGCCTTTGCACAGATGAAAGGAGCGTTGAGATCAACGTCGATGACCTGTCTGAACTCAGCGGCTGTCATGTCGCACATCGGGATTCTCTTGATGATACCTGCGTTGTTGACGAGGATGTCAATCTTTCCGAATTCACTGATGATCTCTGCAACAGTAGCATTTACCTGCTCTTCGTTCGTGACATCACAGACATAACCCTTTGCATCGATACCGGCTTCAGCATATGCCTTGAGTCCCTTATCGACAAATTCCTGCTTGATATCATTGAAAACGACTTTTGCACCTGCAGCGGCAAATGCTGATGCAATGGCAAATCCGATACCATAAGAGGCACCTGTCACCCATGCGACCTTGCCCTCTAATGAGAAATCCTTCATGTTCATAGTATTTATCCTCCGAAAAGACCGTAATGATCCTGTTATAATCTAAGTATAAGAGGGTTTGCCCCATCATGCAAGTAAAAAATGAAACATTGTTTCACTTTTTACGAAAACATGCCCCTTTCGGAGCATGCGTAAATCGGCTTTATCGGATTATCAGAGCTTATCGATCAGCATCGAACACTTACCGGACGGAATCGGAAGGGTCTTCTTCTTGTTCTCATCCAGGATCATGATGGTGAAGTAATAGAGCTTCTCACTCTCCAGTCTGATCTCCCAGCCACGGGTGTTCTTGTTGGAAAGAATCGTGATGTTGTTCCTCTTCAGGGAAAGCTTCTCGATACCCATCGATTCAAGGGAAGTCATGGTCCAGTCGACGGTCTTCCTGGGAAGGGAGATCTCAAGACCGATTATGTTCTCGATCATCAGCGTGATAGTGACAAGGGAAAGCATGGCAAGATAGTGCCTGCGGTTGACGAAGGATCCGTCCGCTGAAACCGATGCACCTTCCCTGTTGGGCTTGTAGGACTCCCAGACATCACCTACCACCTCTCCGTCCGGATGGAGTGTATCAAGGATAAAGTACATATGCCTGATGGCACACTCCCTGGCGAAGATGAAGGAATCATATCTGTTGAGACCCTTGATTACCATATAGGTGTAGAAGGGAACGACACCTCCCCTGTATCCGTCGCCGTCCTCACTGAAGCATGGATTTGAAACGGGCACGCAGGGGAACGGGTTGTCGGTACCGAACTCCGCAGGATCCCTGAGCTTTTCGATCAGGTACTCGGCATACTCATCATTGGGAATCTCGGCGAGCATGGTCCAGTATGCACCGATGTGCTTATTCCTGACTATCTTCTCGTCCTCGTCGATATCATAGTAGAAGTGATCCTCAGGATCCCACATCATACTGTTGATGCGGGTCTTCAGTGAGAAGTAGATCCTCTTGTACCTGAAACTAAGTTCCTTGTCGTTGAGGATATCCCCGATATTGGACATGTAGAGGGCCGCGAGTGCCATCATCGCATTGAAGTCTATGGTGTAATAGGCATTGAGACGGGGCACATTGCCGAGCCGGCATGCGCTGAACGGAACATGGAAAAGTCCGTTGGGACACTGGTATTCCGCAACCAGGAAACCGAAGTACTTCTCAAGGAAGGGCACGACCTCCTTAAGTCTCTTCTTGTTTCCGATCTTGTGATAGAAAAGATATTCCACATATGGCAGAAGAGGAGGACAGACACCCTTGGGGTTGTCTTCTGTCAGAACAGGTTCATATGTTCCTGCCTTATAACGCTCACATATGCGACCGTCCTCCTGCTGCATCCGGTAAAAGAAATCAATAAGGGAATAAGCATCAAAGTTCTGATTGCTGTATGAAAGGGATATTGCTGTAAGGCAGCTGTCAAACATATCAATGACATCACTGTCTGAACCCACGAAATATCCGTTTGCGAACATGCCGTCATCGGACTTCTGAATCCAGTTCTCCTCGATCCAGACCCATGTACGGTCATACATGTCTACAAAATCCTGATCATAAAAATGTACGCAGGGGACTAAATCCTTAACCACTGTTTCTCCCGGCTTTTTATCGAAAAAGCGTCTTTTTTTGCCTATAAACTCAGATTAAAGAATAACCCATCACCAAGGTGAAGTCAACAAAAATTTTAATCCCATTATTTATAGGAATAACATGAAGTTATAGGAGTAAACTGAATTATTTAACGGCTATTCCGGGCGCACAGAAAAGTCTCAGTCCTTTTTCTATCATCTCCACGCGGCAGTAATCGGAATCCCGGGAGATTTCCTCACCGTCGACATGAATCTTCATCTCAGGCCTCGTTGTCCTGAGGATTACCGACTTTTCAGCCCTTTTCATGGACATCGCGGAGTTTTTCAGCTGAGTTCCGGAGAAGAATCTCAGGGCTATCGCCGTAATCCCCAGACGCTTCAGGGGACGGTTGGCATAAACCACGTCCAGTTTACCGTCATTGATTACAGCCTCAGGCCCCATTATGAAGGCCGCACCCATTCTCCGCCCGTTGCATACGGATATCTGCTGTGTCTTAAGTAAGATTTCCTCCCCATCGACCGTCATTGACATATCATAGGGTTTGGGAATGAAACAGAAACAGTGGAAGAAGGCAAGAAGATAGCTTGCGAATCCGTTTACGTTGCGGTAAGAGGAGGCCCTGAAGTTGACTTCAGGCTCAAAACCGAATCCGGCTCCGTTGAGGAAGTATCTTCCGTCAAGCGCATTTCCGCCATAGAGCAGGCCAACGTCTATCGGGCGGGCGGCAGTGGTCAGGATGAGATCGACGGCCCTGTCGATGTCAGAAGGAATGCCGGCAGAGTAAGCGAAATCATTTCCCCGCCCGATGGGAAGGATACCGAAGGAGACCTTTCTTCCTGAAAGCATTATTCCGTTTGCCACCTCATTGACGGTACCGTCACCTCCGGCGGCAATTATTATCTCATAACCGGCTTCAGCACCCTGACGGGCAAGCAGTATTGCCTGTCTGTGCTGGCCTGTCATGACCAGATCTATGTCCTGCTTCCTGTCTGCGAAAGCCTTCTTTATTCTGTCTGTTTTACGTGCGGCCTGACCCTTTGAGGCGTGACCGTTCATTATGCAGAGTATGCCGGAGGTTTTTTTCATGGCTGATATATTAACGCTTACATTTCCTGCGCGCAATAAAAGATGTATTGCAAATAAGCGGAATATCATCAATGATGGACTGATGGATTCAAAACGTGATTTCTTCAGGAGGCTTTCCGCCATTGCCCTTCCGATAATGCTGCAGAACCTTCTCTCCTCCTCCCTGAGCTTCATAGACACCCTCATGATAGGGCAGCTAGGTTCGGATCAGATAGCAGCCGTAGGCATTGCAAACCAGATATTCTTCCTGGTTAACCTTTTCATATTCGGAATCGCCTCGGGAGCTTCAATATTCTTCTCCCAGTACTACGGTGCCGGACGCCATAAGGATCTGGAAAACGTAATGGGCCTTGCCCTCACCCTTTCACTGGCAGTATCCACGGTATTTGCGGCTGTATCCTTCTTCTCCCCGAAGCTGCCGGTAAGTCTGTTTACAGATGATCCCTTCGTTACTGCAATCAGCGCATCCTATCAGAGATGGGTTGCGGTGAGTTACCTGTTCTTTGCGGTCTCCTATGTCCATTCAATTGCACTGAGATCGGTCGGATGCGCAGCCGTCCCCCTGGTCGCATCCCTGATTTCAATGACCATGAACATGGTCGGAAACGCACTCCTGATCTTCGGAATCGGACCGTTTCCAAAACTGGGTGCGGAGGGAGCAGCCATTGCAACAATGCTCTCAAGACTCACAGAAATGTGCATTGTGATGGGTTATTCCTATCACGGGAGGTATGAATTCAGGATTCATAGTCATTCAGCATTCCGCTGGTCACCTGCATTCATATCGGTCTACATTAAGACCTGTCTTCCCGTTCTTCTGAACGAAGTTCTCTGGTCACTGGGCATGACAGCCTACAAGATAGGCTACTCAAAACTCGGAGTCGACGCACTGGCGTGCATCAACGTTTCGGAATCAATTGCCAATTTCTTCTTCATCTTTGCGATGGGCCTGGGACACGGAACGACCATACTTCTGGGACAAATTCTCGGCAAGGGCGATACCCGGGAAGCAAAGTCCGGTGCATCCCTGATATTAAGGACAGCCTTTGCCATAGGCTGCCTTATGGGACTTTCAATGGCCCTGACGGCGCCTCTTTTCGCAGGCCTCTTCAATGTATCGGATGAAATAAGGAATATGGCATCCAGATGTCTCTTCATTAAGTCCGCCTTCCAGCCGCTGGCCAACATGAACATGGTACTTGTAGTGGGTATTCTCCGTGCCGGAGGTGATACCAGATATGCCCTGTTTGCTGAGACATCCTGTGTCTGGCTGATAGGCGTGCCGATGGCTTTCCTCGGTACCGCAGTGCTTCATTTACCGATATATGCCGCAGTTGCCATGACAAGTCTTGATGAGGCAGGAAAGCTCCTGCTGTGCTATCCGCGTTACAGAAGTGAAAAGTGGATTAAATCCCTCGCAAAGCCCCTTGATAAGTAGTATCATTAAGTTATGAGCATAAAGTATGTTTTGATTAACGGAACCGTCATCTCCGGAGTCGCCAGCATCAGCGACTGTGCCCTGTCCATCGATGACCAGGGCAATATCGAAGATGTCTTCAGGATGCGTCGCTTTGATCCCGATCAGTTCGATGACTCTATAACCAAGATAATCGATGTGAAGGGAGCATATATCACTCCCGGCCTTATAGATACACACCTCCACGGAATCGGAGGATATGGTACGGAAGACTGTTCTCCCGAATCGATTCTCGGCATGAGCGAAGCACTTGCCGACAACGGCGTGACCTCCTTCCTTCCCACAGTCTACACCGACTCCCTGGACAAGATGCTCGCCTCCACAAGGGCAATCGTCGCGGCCATGGGAAAGGAAAAGGGTGCCATCATCGAAGGCATCAACCTGGAGGGCCCGTTCATCTCACCTGAAAGGATAGGAGCCCAGAGTCCGGACGGACTCCAGAGTGTCTCCCTCGATGTGTTCAACCAGCTGTATGAGGCCGGAGAAGGCCACATTGTGGCAATGACAGTCGCACCGGAGCTCAAGCACATGAGGACTCTTGCGCTTGAGGCACAGAAAAGAGGAATCGTCCTCCTTGCAGGTCATACGAATGCCACCTATGAGAACATCATGGACGGCATGCAGTGCGGCATTCTCCATACGACCCACTTCTTCAATGCCATGAGCCGTCTCCACCACAGGAACCCGGGATGTGTGGGTGCAATCATGATCCAGCAGGACATGAAGGCCGAGATCATCTGTGACGGAATTCACGTCCATCCTGAACTCATCAAGCTGCTTTTAAGGGAAAAGCCGGTAAGCAACGTCATCATGGTGACCGACTCACTGAAGCCCACCAAGCAGAAAAAGGGTGAACTCACAGCCAACGGCGTTCCCGCAATTCTGCAGGACGGTGCCTTCGTAAGCAGGGACAATCCCGATCTCTTCCTGGGTTCGGCACTCACACTCCTCAACGGCGTGAAGAACATTGTCTCCTGGGGCATACCTATTGATCAGGCCATACAGATGGCATCATCCAACCCGGCAAGGGTATACAACTTCAAACAAAAGGGAGCACTCATCCCGGGATACAGGGCAAACATAACGATAATCAACAGGGATTTCTCTCTCGGAGGTCTGTTCATCAACGGAGAGCTTAAGAGAGGTCTGCTCAGCAAGGAGTTCGTCAATGTGGTACGATAATCTTGAGGAAAAGAAAGTATGGGAGCATTTTGAGGCCATTTCCGAAATTCCCAGGGAATCAGGAAACGAGGAGGGGGTGAGAAAATACCTTCTTTCATGGGCCGAGAAACACGGCATAGAGGCAAAGACAGATAAAATCGGCAACGTGATAATGTTCAAAGCCGGTGCCGAGGGCAGGGAGCCGGTATGTCTTCAGGGACATATGGACATGGTGTGCGTGAAGAGGGAAGGATCCTCACATGACTTTACCAAAGATCCGATAGAAATAGTTCTCGACGGTAATATGATCAGGGCAAAGGATACATCCCTTGGAGCAGACAACGGAGTGGCAGTTGCTTTCGCCCTTGCGCTGCTTGAAGAGAATGATCCCTCATTCCCTCCCCTGGAGGCACTTTTCACCGTATCCGAGGAGACAAAGCTCCTCGGTGCCAACAATCTCGATGCATCGATGATCAGATCAAGAAAACTGATCAACATCGACAGCGAGGAAGAAGGCATCATCTACATCGGCTGTGCAGGCGGTCTCCAGATCAATGCTAAGAAGAAGGCAAAGCTCAGAGATGTATCAGATGACACCATTCACCTGAAGCTGTCCGTATCGGGCCTTCTCGGAGGTCACAGCGGCGGAGAGATCCACAAGGAAAGGGCTAATGCCATCAAGCTCCTTGCCAGGATCATGCACCGCTTCCCCGTCTACTCGCTGACTGACATTCAGGGTGGAACAAGAAGCAATGTCATTCCATCCCAGGCTTATGCATCATTCGTCATCGACAGCGAGGATGAAGAGACGATCAGGAGCCTCGTTACCAACGCAGCCGCCGAGATAAAGAATGAGTACAGAATTCAGGATCCGGGTATCGAGATAACACTGGAGACCCTTGCTCCTGTTTCCCAGGCAATCAAGTTCAAGACTTCCGTTGCCTTTATCGAAGCCCTCTACCTTGCCCCATGCGGAGTGCAGGCAATGAGCCAGGCTGTCCCCGGCGTTGTTGAATCATCAAACAACATTGCCATCGTGAAGTATGAGGACGGGGAACTGAAGGTACTTTCCTCAACAAGATCACTGGTCGAGAGTGCAAGAAATGAAACCGCCCTCAGGGTGGGTGCTGCCTTCGAGATCATGGGACTTAAGGTATTCTATGATGACGGTTATCCTTCCTGGGCCCCCAACCCCGACAGCCAGCTCACGAAGAAGGTTGCAGAGGAGTATAAGAAGTTCACGAAGAAAAAGCCTGTCATCACATGCATCCATGCAGGTCTGGAGTGCGGTATCATCAACTCCCTCATTCCCGGTATGGACTCCGTATCGATTGGTCCCGATCTCTTTGACGTACACTCCGTAAATGAACACATCGACTACCAGAGTGCGGTAAGGACCATGGCCTTCCTCAGACACCTTCTCAAAACACTATGAGCATAAGACCCTTAATAGGCATCGCCGCTGAAACAATCAGCGGCGATATGCATTCTGGAGCATTCAGATACGATTGGTATATAGCAAGCGCTTCATATGTGAGGTGCGTGACGAATGCCGGAGCGGATCCCGTGATCCTCATTCCAGGTTCCGATCCCGAACGCATGATCACCATGGTCGACGGTCTCCTGCTTCAGGGAGGAAAGGATATCTCTCCTTCAATGTACGGAGAGGAAAAGATTCCCGAATGCGGGGTCAATAACCTTGCTGAGGATGAATTCCATATTGCCCTGATAAAGGAAGCGATAAGGCAGAAGAAGCCTATACTCGGAATCTGCCGTGGCCTCCAGATAATCAACGTGGCGCTGGGAGGAACCCTCTGCCAGCATCTCCCGAACCAGGAACACAAGCACTATGAGGATTATGAAAATCCTTCCCATACCATTTCCATAGTACCGGGTACGAAGCTTGCATCCATATTCGGAGATGGCGAACTTCCGGTGAACAGTCTTCATCACCAGGGCATAAAACAGCTCTCTCCATCCCTTAAGGCTGCCGCATACAGCCCTGACGGTCTTATCGAGGCAGTGGAAGCCGACGGAATAATCGCCGTTCAGTGTCACCCTGAGGCACTGAAGGAAAGACACAGGGAGTATCAGAAGTTATTTAATTTTTTCATTGATTCCTGTAATATCAGGACATGAAAAAATTAATGTTATTCATTATCATGCTGGTCGCACTCACACCTGTTTTTGCAGACCAGCTGATCATAAACGGTGCCCTGAGCACCGGAAAGGACACACTTAACAACAATCCGGTATTCGGAAGCGTGGCAGTTGGTTACACAAAGGACAAAAGAATGTCCATCCTTGCCGCCGAAATGAAAGGACAGGAGACCACATTCTCTCTGCTTGCAAAGTGGAACATCGGCAGGCAGACCGACACAAGGATTTCCCAGTACGAACAGCTCAGATACATTGAATCAAGGGACATGTTCTCACTGTTTTCCTTTACCAGTGCTTATTTCTACTACGATGTTTCATCGTCATACAGTAACGGCCTTGCAATGGCCTTTACCTTTGAGAATAAGGGAGACATAAGACTGGGCACCAATCTCATGGCAGGTATCTACGGTAAGATGAGCATCATAAACGATGTGAAAAACCCTGTTTTTTCAGTCGCACCGTTCGCACTCATCGATGTATATCTGAGCTTTTATGACAAGGTCAGGCTTCAGACGGAGCTGACCACAGGATCAATCTTCTACCTGCCCACAAACTTCGCATATGAACTTACCTTCATGCTTAATGTGGAACTGATGAAGGATCTCTCGATCGGAGCAAGTCTCACCACGGGACTGGCGGACAACTTCACCGAGACTTTCTTTTCCAACAGATTTGAGTATTCGACATTCGTGAACTGGGGGTACACCTTATGAGAAAGATATTACTGCTTATCGTGCTGACTCTTGCCTTTTTCACATCATGCGACAACATCGTACCGATTGCCAGCATCGACCCTTATAAGGAAACAGCAAAGGAGAACTACTATGCCGACCCCCTGACCGGTCTTAATGGCAATGATTTTCCGAAAACTGATGCTGAGGGCTTCAAAATTCTCCTGATATCCGATACGCACTTCGGAAAGACCAAGAGCGGCACATTCTTCAAAACCGAAGATTTTGAAAAGTACATAAAGGATAGCGGAATTCTTTCTTCCTCTGATTTCATCGTGAACCTCGGAGACGTATCCGATAACAGCGAACAGGCTCAGCTTGATGAATACAAAGAATGGAGTGAAAACCTTTTTGCAGGCAAACCCATCGTCAATGTCATAGGAAACCATGACAACAGAAACGGAGGAGTGCAGAGATTCATCGATACCTTTGACATGGACAGTACCTACTACAGATTCAATGCCTCCGATGTGCAGTTCTACGTCGTCGATTCCGCATTCAGAACACTGGGACGACAGCAGCTTGACCACCTGATGAAGGTACTTGAGGAGAATAAGGATGAAAAGAAGATCATCCTCACGCACATTCCCCTCTACGGTTCAATTACGAATTTCTATGCCTCGTTTGCTGATGAGAAGGAAAGGAACTTCCTTCTTTCCCGTTTCTCCCGCTACGGCGTCAATCTGCTGCTGACAGGTCATAAGCACGTTCCTGAATCGTATTACGACTATACGGGCAGCTTCACGGAGATCGTTGTTAATGGTTTCCATGGTGAAAGTTTCCGTGGTTCCGTTCCTGCATTCTATGTATGTGACTACAAGAAGGATGATTCGTCATTTACCATAGATGCCTACTTCTATAAAGACGGCACTTTCAGTAAGACAAACTCTCACACATACACGCTGTAGATAAATCAAGGCTCCCTGAAAACCACGGGGAGCCTTGAAGTATATTCCGGAAAACTCTATTTGATAAGCTCGATAAGCTTTCTGAATCCATCCTCGATTCTGGTCCTGTCTTCGGCAGTACCCTTGCCTCTGAACTCAATTGAATCAACAACCTCAAGCTTCATCTTCTCTGCATAAGAAGCAAATTCCTTTGCGGCACCTCCTGACCAGAGGGAAGAACCGAAGTAGAGAACCTTTCTGCCCTTTACTGCTTTCCTGTTGAGAAGGTCAAGGGTGTGTGCCATTGAGGGGAAGAGCTCCATTTCATAGGTGGGAGCCGCAACAACGAACGCCTCACTCCTCCAGACCTTTTCAAGTGCATAGGAATCATTGGTGTCGGGGATGCGGACAGTATGAACCACAATGCCCTCTTTCTTTGCAATCTGAACAAGGTTTGAAACATATGAGAGGGTGTTGCCGTACATGCTTGAAAGCAGGATCGTGATCTCCTTCTCCCTGGGTCCCTCAAGATATGTTGCAAGCTTCTGATACCATGCAACCACATATCCGGGATCCTTTCTCCATACAATTCCGTGGCTCGGGCAGATCGTCCTGATATCAAGCGCTCCGAGTGCCTTGATGCCCCTGAGAACGAAGGAAGAGAAGGATGCAACGATGCTTGCATAGTATCTCTCGGTCTCGGGTCTGAGAAGAGCCCACTCCTGTTCGGTCAGCTCGTCATCAAACACACTCTGATAACTTCCGAAGGCACCGAAGGCATCACAGGAGAAGAGGATTCCGTCTTCCTTGATGAAGGTCATCATGGTATCAGGCCAGTGGATGTTCGGGGTTGTGTAGAAGACAAGTGTCTTACCTCCGATATCAAGCTCCTCACCGTTTGCGATGATGTGCACATTCTTGTGTCCGTACAGGGTTTCAGTCTCTGTTGCACCGAGTCTTGTGGCATAGACCTGAATGTCGGGACATCTTCTGAAAAGCACGTTCAGGGCACCGGTGTGGTCAGGCTCCATGTGGTTGAGTACGAGGATGTCGATATCCTCAAGTCTCAGTCCCATGTCAGCGAGATCACTGTCAAAGGATGCTCCTGATTCAGTATAATCGATAAGCACCTTCTTCTCGGTACCTAATACACAGTATGCGTTGATCGAGACGCCGTCCCTGATGGGCCAGCAACCCTCGAAAAGATCATCATGGCTCTTCTCATATCTGAAGAGCGTTACATTGTCGTTGATATTCTGTTTCATATCTTAAAGATAGTTATTAGAAGTCATTATTACAATACAATATTGCGTTATATTCCGTTTTTTTCTACCATCTCAATATGGTATTCAGCCTCAATCTTTCATATGAACTCACATACAGGGAAGCCCCTGTAAACTTCGAAACGATAGACTCTCTTCCAGTCGGAAGCGAGACCTGCTTCAGATATCATTTTTTCTTTGATGACGTCTTCATAAGAACGAAGCTTATCTGGTCAGGAACCAGAAAACCCCTCTCAAAAAAGGAAAAGGACATTATTGAAAGCGGTTTTCCCCCGCTTCCCAGGGATGATGAACATCTGTTCATTCCTGTCGGCAGGTACTCCCTGCTGCAGACTGTTCCCGCAGTGAGTGAAGGGGAGCTTTCAAGACACATCCTGCCCTTCTCCGCATCAAGGCAGGAGGGAACGGTTTATGTGAGGTTCATTAAGGAAAACGAACTGGAGTGTGTCATGCAGCTCTTTTTTCCGGAATGACTCCTTGCCGATGAAAGTTTATTAAATTATAGTGAATGTTATGCAGCTTGAAACAATAAGTGATACCGTACACAGACTGATCCTTCCTGATCAGGAGATAATACTTGTCGGTACGGCCCACGTCAGTCAGAACAGCGTGGAAGAAGTAAAAAACATAATTGAAACAGAATCCCCGGACAGGGTATGCATAGAGCTTGATGACGGCAGGATGAAGTCCAAGACCGATAAAAAGTCATATGATAACATGGACATCAGGAAGGTCATCAGGGAAGGAAGAGGTTTCTTCCTCCTGGCAAACACTGCCCTTGCATCCTTCCAGCGCAGGATGGGTGCCCAGACAGGCACTAAGCCCGGAGAGGAAATACTGGGAGCAGCTGAGATAGCAAAGGAAGCAGGAATTCCCGTTTCCCTCTGTGACAGGGATATCCAGACCACGTTCAAACGGGCATGGGCAAAGAGCTCGCTCTGGAACAAGTGCAAGCTGCTTGCAACGCTCATCTCTGCCGCATTCTCCAATGAGGAAATAACTCCTGAAGAGCTTGAACAGCTGAAGAACCAGGATACCCTCCAGACACTTATGCAGGAAATGGCAAAGGAACTTCCCATGGTAAAGGAGGTTCTGATCGATGAAAGGGATCAGTACCTGGGAAGATCCATATTCGAAGCTCCGGGAAAGAAGAAAGTTGCCGTAATAGGAGCAGGTCATACTAACGGTGTCATTTCCACAATTGAAAAACTGTCAGAAGGAAAGGATACTCCTACCCTTGATTCCCTTACGGTAGTTCCCAAAGGGAAACCCGTGGGAAAGCTGATTTCCTATCTGATACCCATGCTCATAGTCCTCCTGATCCTATTCAGCTTCCTATCTTCAGGCTGGGATCAGGGGCTCAGGACCTTCCTGATTTGGATTGCGGTTAACTGCGGATGCACATTCCTGATGACCACAGTATCACTGGCCCATCCGCTGAACATTATTGCATGTACGCTGACAGCACCCTTCTTCGCACTCAATCCCGCACTGGGTGTGGGAATGCTTGGAGGAATTCTGGAAGCAACGCTCAGAAAGCCCAAGGTAAAGGATTTCGAGGGAATAAACGATGATACCATGTCCCTGAAGGGATGGTACAGGAACAGGATACTCCATGCACTGGTCGTCTTCCTGCTCTCATCGGTAGGAAGCGCTTTCGGAACGCTTGTAGCCTTCCCGATACTGATATCACACATCTGAGACTCAAGCTCCGGTGAAAGCCGGAGTTTTTTTTCACCTTTAAATAGAAAACAAGTAAGGCTTATTAAGTCATCCCACCGCAAGATATCTGAAATCAAATTTTATATTATAAATAGTTAAATTAATTATCCATCCAAACTAAACCTCTTTTCATACCATACAGGCTATCATAATGACCTGTTTGACGTTCCTATCCCCTCAATGTCCTTAAGCTTTCTAAAAAGCCCTATCATGGTTTGTCTTACCCTTTTTCAGGGAAATCCACAGAACGTACCTCCCCGGCAAGTGCTGTGCTGCAAATGCAGAATGGTTTTCAGGGAGGTCTGGATGAGCGGAGTATTGAATCTATTCTGAAGCCAGTATGTTTTATAGTACAGAGATAACCAGTTAAAAAAAGGAGTTATCGCTGGCTTTCACGATGATTATTGAATTATACAGGGTGACCCTTCTGACAAAAAAACAGGTGCACTATAAAATAAGGATGACTTATTAAGTCATCCCATATTACAACAACCATAACTAAACTTTTGTAATTTAAATACTTGAATTCATTATCAGTCCTAACTAAACCTCTTTTCCCACCACACCGGCTATCATGATGGCCTGTTTGACATTCTTACAGGTGGACATTCCTTCAATATCCTTAAGCTTTGAGGGACCAAGCATTCTGGTAAAGCCCATATCAAGGCTTGCCTTGACTCTTTTCTCAAGGAATGCAACCGGACGCACCTCCCCTGCTAGGGAAAGTTCCCCGAAGCTTACGAGATTCTCGGACAGTGCCTTCCCGCTTCTCGCAGAGTAGAGTGCAAGTGCAAGAGCCAGCTCTATCGAAACCTCGTTTATCTTCATGCCCCCTGCAACGTTTATGTAAACATCCTGATCTGAAAGGCGAACCCCTGCATGACGCTCCAGGATTGCGGCAACCCTGTTTACCCTGGCGATGTCGATCCTGTCTGAATACACTCTGGAAAGTCCGCTCTTGGCAGGAACGGTCAGAGCCTGTATCTCAACCAGGAAGGTGCGGGATCCCTCGACCACGGCAGTGTATGCGATTCCGGGCGGTACTGCTTCATCATGACGGGATGCGATGAAGAACTCAGTGGGATCTCCGACAGGTTTAAGACCATCACTGTCCATGCGGAATATACCTATTTCATCAACGGAGCCGAATCTGTTCTTTGCAGCCCGAAGGAATCTTACACCTGTCTCTGCATTTTCAAAGTAGAGTACCGTATCAACAAGATGCTCAACTATTTTGGGTCCTGCAAGAGTTCCTTCCTTTGTGACATGACCGATGAAGAACATGGCGATGTTCTTTGTCTTGGCCGTAAGACTCAGGGCATAGCAGCATGCCCTCATCTGGTTGGGTGAGCCTGCAATGGAAGGCACCGTGGATGAGGAAAGCGTCTGCAGTGAATCGATTACCACCACTGCAGGAGAAAGCTCCTCTATGGCATTCTGAAGGGCCTCCAGACGCGTATCACAGAAGATGCTTATACTTTCAAGGTCCAGCCCCAGTCTGATGGCTCTGAGCTTCACCTGAGAAGGCGATTCCTCTCCTGACACGTAAAGAACCTTTCCATGCTTTGCCGACGATGAAAGCATCTGAAGCATGATGGTCGACTTTCCTATTCCGGGTTCACCTCCCACCAGAACTGAGCTCGGACGCATTATTCCGCCGCCGAGAACCCTGTTGAGTTCACTGATACCTGAATCAAAACGGGTGGCTTCATCGACAGTTACATCTGAAAGGCTCCTGACGGCCTTGTCAATGACAGGAACCGCAGACTGTGTTTTGTTGGCACTCTGGGCAATTACCTTTTCTTCAGTGAAGGAATTCCAGGCTCCGCAGGAAGGACATCTGCCCAGCCATTTACTCTCCTCACGTCCGCACTCAGAGCAGACATAACGGATAACATCCTTTTCCTTTTTCACGGTAGTATTCCTCCTGTCAGATAAATAAGCCACGTCTCATCCGGGACGTGGCTAAGTTCGGAACGTAATCAGAAATCAAGAAGTTCCACATCAAAGATCAGGGTTGACTTCGGAGGTATTACTCCGGGATAGCCCTGAATTCCGTATCCCAGCTGGTAAGGAATTATGAGTGTACGCTTTTCACCCTTCTTCATTGTGAGAAGTGCCTCGTTCCAGCCTTCTATGACCTGTCCGATTTTGAATGTCGCAGGTTCATTTCTGAGAATGGAGGAATCAAAAATCTTTCCGTTCAGGAAGGTTCCCTGATAGTGGACGGTTACGGCCTGTCCCCACTTGGGAGAAGCTGTTCCCGTACCTTCCTTGAGAACAACATACTTAAGTCCGGAAGGAGTTGAAACTGCACCTGGATATCTGTTTGAGATCTCACGGTCAATCTTCTGCTGCTCCTCAGCTTCCTTCTTAAGGGCTTCATTTTCAATTTTCTCAACAAGATCGGAAAAGGCCTGTTTGGTACATACGAACTTCTCAGCATCCTCGCCGACTCTCACGATTCTGACGCTTTCAATCCTGTCACCTGTCTTAATCTTGTTTACCACATTCTGGCCTTCGACGACATGACCGAATACGGAGTGCTTTCCGTCAAGCCAGGGAGTTGCGACATGGGTAATGAAGAACTGGCTTCCGTTAGTTCCGGGACCTGCATTGGCCATTGAAAGGATACCGGGCCCAGTGTGCTTCAGGGAAGGATCGAATTCATCGGGGAAGCGGTATCCGGGACCGCCGGTACCATCACCCTTGGGGCATCCGCCCTGAATCATGAAATCAGGGATGACCCTGTGGAAGTTAAGCCCATCATAGAACGGCTCACCTTCATCCTGAATATTGAGAACACCTTCTGCAAGTCCCACAAAGTTCATTACTGTCATGGGAACCTTTTTGTACTCAAGCTCAAGAGTGATGTCACCCTTACTGGTGGCGATTACGGCGTAAAGACCGTCCTTAAGTTTACTTTTATCCATATATATTTTCCTTTTAAAATTAGTCGAATAAATCCTCGCTTTTGCCAAGCAGCCTGTACAGTCTTTCAAGATCGGACTGACTTGCATAAGGAATGACAAGCTTACCTTTCTTAAGGTTGCCCTTAACCTCAACCTTTGTTCCGAAGGCTTCAAGCAGCTTATCCTCCACGCCCTGAATGTAAGGATCCCTGGCCTTCGGAGCTCTCTTTACCTTCACCTTCTTTCCTTCATTGAGAGCCTGAGCTTCCTCTTCGGCTTCCCTTACGGAAAGCTCCTTCTCAATGATTTTATCCCTCAGAAGCATTCTGTCATTGGGATTGACAAGTGAAAGAATTGCCCTGGCATGACCTGCAGTCAGAACACCTGAAACTATGTCATCCTTCATCTGATCAGGGAGCTGCAGAAGTCTGAGACTGTTTGTTACAGTGGATCTCTTCTTTCCTACCTTCTCCGCAACCTCTTCCTGAGTGAGCCCGGATTTCTGAATGAGATACTGATAGGCCGCAGCCTCATCTATGGCATTGAGGTTCTCCCTCTGGATATTCTCAATAAGGGCAACCTCGATGCGCTGTACCTCATTGAAGCTTTTCACGATTACAGGTACTTCGGAGAGCCCGGCAATCTTCGCAGCCCTGAACCTTCTTTCACCTGCAACAATGACATAGCTGTCATCGGTTATCTTCTCAACCAGAAGGGGCTGGAGGACTCCCTGATTCTTTATGGAAGCGGAAAGCTCTGCCAAAGAGTCATCATCGAAGGACTTTCTGGGCTGATTCACATTAGGCGTGATCTTATCGACACTTACATAGAGAACCCTGTCTTTTATATCTTCTTCTGACACCTGAACTGTAATCTTCTCTTTAGGAGAGGAAACGACATCAGGGGTTATATCAAAGTCAAAATTACCCAAAAGGGAACCCATTCCCTTTCCTAATCCATGTGTTTTCTTAGCCGACACGCTGAATGACCTCCTTAGCCAAAGCGGCATACGCCTTTGATCCTGAATTGGATGAATCATAGATGTTGATAGGCATTCCATGGGATGGAGCTTCTGCCAGTCTTATGCTTCTGGGGATAATAGTCTTAAATACCAGCTGTGGGAAGTAATTGGTTATATCCTCAACAACTTCAGAATTAAGCTTTGCCCTCTTTGTAAACATAGTGAAGAGAATTCCAAGAATTTCAAGGTGAGGATTAATTGACTTCCTTACGGATGAAATCGTTCTCATCAGCATGTTCAGCCCCTCCATTGCGAAATACTCGCACTGCATGGGAATGATGACTTTTTCAGCCCAGCACATCGCATTCATTGTGATAAGACCCAAAGCTGGAGGGCAGTCCACAAGGATGAAATCAAAGCTTGATGAAACTGAATCAAGGGCCTTTGAAAGGAAAAACTCCCTGTTATCCTCATCAACCAGCTCAACATTCAGTCCGGCAAGATCCAGCGATCCCGGAATGACGAAAAGATTCTGAAATGCTGTTGCCTGAATTGCTTCTTCCGCAGAAACCTTACCAACCACCATGTCATAACAGGTAGGCTTTCTGCTGTCTCCTGAGACGGAACCCGTAAGATTACCCTGGGAGTCAAAATCAACAAGAAGGACTTTGTATCCCATTGCCGCAAGGGAAGAGCCTAAGTTTACACAAGTAGTGGTCTTACCCACACCACCTTTCTGATTTAAAAAGATAATCTTATGCGCACTCATATGTACTTAATATATTGTTTATATCTGAATTTGTCGACATCTTAAAAAGAGTTTGACCCACCAACCCATAATGTAGTATTTTAATACTATATTCTTTCGGAGGAAGATCATGGCAGAAGAAATGACATTAGAACAAAGAGTCATTGATGCGATAAACCAGATCAGGCCATCCCTTCAGAACGATGGCGGCGACATTGAGTTTGTCAGCATGGAAGGAAAAAATATAAATGTTAAACTTCTTGGCGCATGCGCCGGATGTCCCATGTCCCAGGCTACACTGAAGAACGGTGTTGAAAAGTATCTCAGACACACAGTCGATCCCGAACTGGTAGTTGAGAATTCTTTACAGTTCTGATAGTAAAGGACAACGATTATAAACCTGCAGTCTCATTCTGCAGGTTTTTTGTTTCACGTGAAACCTACAGAAAACCACATACCGAAATTGTTTCACGTGAAACCCAATATTTAAATCAGGATTATTTTAAAATTATTTCCAGCTGACTCAGAGAACCTGGAATTACACTGTCTTTCACACCACATTCACAAGCTGCCTAAACCTTAGGATATCCCACAAACACCGATACGCTGAGTTACACGGAATTGATACAGCATGTGGACATGATCAGGGCAACATTCCGCCTCAACTATCAGTGCACTTTTTGGGGTACACATTTGTCTAAATATCTTCCCTGTCTCTGTTCTGAGTCGGACGTATATCATAAGCTGTTTTCCAAGCACTATGTGGTATGAGCTAAACTTTCCTCATCCATTTGATTCTCCTTTATTGGTTGTGGTGCTACTGGGGAGTACAACACTTCCAATATCGGAGAATTATATGCTTAACTGACGCTTTCAAAATATCCAGGTAAAACAGGAGAATCTCGTTTGGAAATGATCCTAATCAATAATTTATTTCAAATCTCTTACATGAGAAAACTCACATGTATGAAATAAAAATCTTTCAATGCCGATAGCAAGAAGATATATGATATCTGGCTGCATATCATTTATATTAAATGACAATGTGATCAAAAATATCCAGAAATATGAGAATTGATATATCAGGTAACTGATAACATGGTGATCAATCAATACAATTATTGTTATTCATTTTTTGCTCAGCAACAAAACAATGGAAAATGACACAGAATACAAACATAGAAAAGCACCATCCTTTTCCAGTGATCAACTACCGACATAAACAGCTCATATAAGATTCAGCACTGATAGCATCGAAAAAAAAATATGTTGAGTTATCGAGATACAATAAGGCTTTGTTCAGATTCAGGGTACGTCAATAAAGGACACAATTAAATATAATATACAATATTTATATAACTAAAATATTAGATTATCTTTATTATTTCTATGCATACCTACACGTAAACAGAGATCAGCTATAATCTATGATAATTAAAGCTACAAAAGACGAAAGATTTGAAAACAGTTACTTTATTTTAGAAAAGTAAACAAGGCTTTAACAGGATATTCTGCAATTTAAATAATGATAATTGTCAAGCTTAATAGTAAATTCTATAAAGTACAATCTGAATAACGCAGCAATCTGTTACCAGGAATAAAGAACAACAAATACGGTTAATGAAGGTAATAATTGTTATTGAATGTGTATAATGCTTCATTATTGGATAAATCATGAGAAACAACACTATTTACGTGTAAGTAACTGCAATAATATGCTCCCTTGATATTGCAGCGATTTGAAATAATTCAATTTCTAAGAAATCTCTGGCTAGAAATTATTATTAGCGACAATATCATTATCGTAAGCATTCAGGCATCTTACTCTACTATTAAATTTCTGAATCTATATTCGATAATTAAGTAGAAAACAAAACTATTAATATATATGACCAGCCATTGATATGCATAATTTGTAATTAAATTGAAAATAAATTAACTCCAATCAGAATAAGCATCATCCAGAATTTAGTATGGCATTCAAAGATCATCATCAATTCTGTGTATTTATTGTTTCACGTGAAACTATCCAATATTATTAGCTCAATATTTCATTTTCATAATTAAATGTAAGAACTGAATATTTACAGTTATCAGGAAATAGTTTTCCCAATAAACATGGACAACTCTGAATAATATAAATCAAATTTTTTGATTCATATGAAACTTTAGGGGAAAATCTTATCTTTGCTTTTCTAAACAAATATGGGAATTATCTTTGAAGTGATATCCACAACCTTTAAATGGACTTCATCAATTAAGAAATAATCATTATGCGAATATCAGTATACATATTCTATCATTGTTTCACGTGAAACCGTTTCCCATTATTATGCAAGTGGAGCAGCCTTACATTTAATATGGCGTGTAAACACATGAACCAATTAGAATGGAAATACTGGGCAACATATCTACCTACTCCTTCCATCCATCAACAGTCGTCTATAGCGTGTAATTAGATTACTGTAAACACTCAGAGAGAATTATTATCCAGATCTATTCAGCCATATGACTGCCCTCAGGGAAGCCATGTCCTTCTATAGGTTTTATTATCCAAACTGGTTAGAGTCCCTGGTTTTTTCTGTTAGATTTTCACTTTCTCCCAAAACCCCATTTAAACGCTTTAAATGGCGTTTTTCGATTAAAAATTCTATATATAGAAACAGTTATATGTGGAATTATTACCCTCTTTTATTATATTATGTATAATACTAATAGAGGTTTTGAGAGGGTATAAAAATACCCGGGAGTAATCCCGGGCATCGTATATTCTGTCTTGGATGTTAATTACTGATTCTGATCATCTGAGACTGGTTCAGCAGTTGCTTCATTTTCAGCAGGAGCCTGTTCAGGAATCTCTATTTCCTCATCTGACTCTTCCTGGTAATCAGTTGCTGCCATTGCAACGATTGAGTCATCCTTCTTCTTGAAGGAAGCAACTTTGACGCCACGTGCGCTTCTGCCCTGGATTGAAATATCCTTCACGTGCACACGGATTGTCTGACCGTTCAGGGTGACAAACACCACATCATTCTCATCATTTACCGCAAGAGCATTCACAAGTCCGCTTGCCTTGTCATCAACTGAGTAAATTTTCTGTCCCATGGTTGCTCTGCCATGAGCGTTGAATTCCTCGAATCTGACCTGCTTGCCCTTTCCGTTCTCAGTGACCATGAGAATGCGTTTTCCTTCCTCAACCCTTACGAGACCGATGATTTCATCGTCATCCAGAAGCTTCATTGCTCTTACGCCACGTGTGGATCTGCCCATTGTCCTGATTGAATCAGAACCGGTTCTCAGTCCCTTTCCATACTTGGACACGATCATGACGTCATCACCTTCGTTAACGAAGATAGACTGAACAAGACTGTCACCCTCATCAAGAATGATTGCCTTTACACCGCGCTTCTTTGCATTGACGAATGCACTGAGTTCAACCTTCTTGGTAACACCGTACTTTGTGATCATCATCAGGTACTCATCATCCTTGAAGTCCTCAAAACAGATGATTGACGTTACCTTCTCCTGATTTTCTATCTGGAGGAAGTTCTTCAGGTTGGCCCCCTTGGAGTTCTTTGCACCCTCAGGAATCTCATATACATAGGTGTAATATGCCTTACCCAGGTTGGTGACATACATGACGATATCATGGGAAGAAGCAATGAACATGTGCTCCACGAAGTCACCGTCGGTGAGTTTTGCACCTCTTACTCCCTTACCGCCTCTGCTCTGAGCCTTGTATTCCTCTGCAGAAAGACGCTTTGCAAAGCCCTTATTTGAAATAAGGACAACTACCTGTTCTTCCTTGATGAAATCGGCATCAGTTGCGTTCTCGAGCTCACGCTCCTGAATCTCAGTGCGTCTTCTGTCTCCATATCTCTGACCGATATCCTGAATTTCCTTCTTCACTACACCGAGAATCTTGTTTCTGTCGGAAAGAAGTTCCTTGAAGTATGCGATCTGGGCTTCGATTTCAGCCAGTTCATCCAGAATCTTCTGAGTCTCAAGGTGGGAAAGTCTTCCAAGTTTCATGTCAATGATGGCAGCAGCCTGCTTTCCGTCAAGACCGAATCTCTTCTGAAGCTCAAGAGAAGCCACATTGTTATCCTCACTTGCCTTGATTATCTCGATTACCTCATCGATGTTATCAAGACCGATTTTGAGACCAAGGAGGATGTGAGCCCTTTCCTCTGCCTTCTGCAGGTCAAATCTGGTGCGTCTTTCGATTACCTGTTCCCTGTGATCGACATAGGATGAGATCATGTCCCTTAAGGTAAGTACCTTAGGTCTTCCGTCCTTAAGTGCCAGATTGTAGACATTAAAGTTGGACTGAAGTGCGGTCCTGCTGAAAAGCATGTTCAGAACAATGTTCGGAACTGCTCCCTGCTTGAGATCCACGACAATTCTGATACCGTCCCTGTCAGACTCATCCCTTACCTGTGCGATGTTGGGAATTGCATTGTCCTTTCTGAGATCGTCTATCTTCTTTACCAGCTCTGCCTTGTTAACCTGATATGGAATCTCAGAGAAGATGATTCTGTCATGACCTTTGTCATTCTCTTCGATTTCATAGCGCGAACGGATGATTATCTTACCTTTTCCGGTAGTATAAGCATCCATGATACCTCTTTTTCCGCAGATTATGCCTGCAGAGGGGAAGTCAGGACCCTTTACGTAATCCATCAGTTCAAGCGATGAGATCTCAGGATTATCGATGAAAGCACATATACCGTCCACGACCTCTGTAAGGTTATGGGGTGCCATGTTCGTGGCCATACCTACCGCAATACCGCTGGTTCCGTTGGTAAGAAGGAAGGGGAATGCGGCGGGAAGAACCGTAGGCTCCTCGAGTGAATCATCGTAGTTGGGACCGAAATCAACGGTGTTCTTGCCGATATCGGTAAGCATTTCCTCACCGATCCTGCTCATCTTTGACTCGGTATACCTCATTGCGGCAGGAGGGTCACCATCGATTGAACCGAAGTTACCCTGCGGTGTTACCACGGGATATCTCAGGGAGAAATCCTGTGCAAGACGTACCAGTGCATCATAAACGGAGGCATCACCATGGGGGTGATATTTACCGAGAACGTCACCGACGATACGGGCACACTTTTTATATGAGCCGCTGGCCTTCAGTCCCATCTCATACATATCGTAGAGAATTCTTCTGTGTACAGGCTTAAGACCATCCCTCACGTCTGGGAGAGCACGGCTGACAATGACCGACATTGCATAGTTAAGATAGCTTGTCTTCATCTCCTTGGAGACATCAGCTATTATCGTGCGGCTGTTAATGTCCTCAGCCTTGGTTAATTCGTCATCCATACTAACTTCCTTTATACGTCAAGGTTGGCTACGTAAGTAGCATTCTGTTCGATGAACTCGCGCCTGGGTTCCACATCCTCACCCATGAGCATGCTGAATACCCTGTCTGCTTCCTCAGCATCCTCCAGATGGATCTTGCTGATGAGTCTCGTCTCGGGATTCATGGTTGTCTCCCAAAGCTGCTCGGGATTCATTTCACCAAGACCCTTATATCTCTGGATAGGAATCTTGGCCTCATCCATTCCGGCACAGTTCTCTTCGATGATCTTCTTCTTGTCAGCCTCGTCATAGGCATAGAAAACCTTCTTTCCAAGGGTGATCTTATATAGGGGAGGCATTGCGAAATAAATGTATCCCGCTTCAATCAGAGGCCTCATATATCTGAAGAAGAAAGTAAGCAACAATGTCCTGATATGAGATCCATCGACATCGGCATCGGCCATAATTATTATTTTATGATATCGTGCCTTTGTAATATCGAAGGTCTGCTCAGAGTCCTCGATATTATTGTTGTACCTGGTAAGACCTGCACCGATGGTGGAAATTACAGGCTGAAGCTTGTCGTTTCCGAGAACCTTGTATTCCTGTGCCTTTTCCACATTGAGCATCTTTCCCCAGAGAGGAAGGATGGCCTGGAATCTTCTGTCACGGCCCTGCTTTGCGGATCCGCCTGCAGAGTCTCCCTCAACGATGAAAACCTCACACTTTGCGGGATCCTTTTCCGAGCAGTCGGCAAGCTTACCGGGAAGTCCGCCTCCCTCACTCTTCTTTCTTATCTGCTCACGGGCCTTTCTTGCGGCAATACGTCCAAGGGCCGCACTGATGGCCTTATCAAGCAGCAGCTCAATGTCTGCAGGGAACTCATCAAAGTAATTGTTAAGCTTCTCATAGACCAGAGACTGGACGATGAACCTGACGTTGGCGTTACCGAGCTTCATCTTGGTCTGACCTTCAAACTGAGGGTTGGGTATCTTAATCGATACAACTCCGGTAAGGCCTTCGGAGATATCAGCTGACTCCAGCTTGTCATTACCGAACTTCTTGAGCATCTTGGCATTCTTTGACAGCTGATTGTTCACGGCCATCAGAATGGCTGTTTTGAATCCGGTAAGGTGGGTACCGCCCTCACGGGTATTGATGTTGTTTACGAAGGAGTAAACCTTCTCATCATACTTGTCGTTGTACTGAAGAGCGACTTCAACGAGCACATCGTTCTTCTCACCCTCAAAGGCAACGGGAGCAAAGAGGGTCTTCTTATACTGATTGAGGTACTCGACGAATTCACCGAGTCCGCCTTCGGAATGGAAGGACTCCTTCTTTTCCTCTTCACCTCTTCTGTCATCGATGGTGATCCTGATTCCGTGATTGAGGTAGCTCAGCTCACGGAAACGGTTTGAAAGGGTTTCATAGCTGAAGCTGTTGTTTTCCATGACAGTGAAGTCCGGTGAGAAGCTGATAGTGGTTCCGTGTTTCTCGGGATCACAGTGTCCCACGATCTTCACATCTTCCTCAGGAACGCCCTGATGATAGATCTGCCTGTAAATATTGCCATCCCTGTATACAGTGGCCTCCAGATAGCAGGAAAGTGCATTTACGCAGGAAACACCGACACCGTGAAGTCCTCCGGAAACCTTATACGCACCCTTTCCGAACTTACCGCCGGCATTCAGCCTGGTAAGACAGACCTCCAGGGTACTCTTTCCGACCTGAGGATGGATGTCAACGGGAATACCTCTTCCGTTATCCTCAACCGTGCAGACCTCACCGTACTCGTTGTGATCGAAGATGATGTTTATATGATCACAGAACCCGGCCATGGCCTCATCAATACTGTTATCAAGTACTTCGTAGACAAGATGGTGCAGTCCATCAATACCCGTGGTACCGATGTACATGCCAGGGCGAAGACGCACATGTTCAAGACCTTCAAGGACCTGAATTTCACTGCTGTCGTATTCCTCTGAACCGGCTGCATCGAACTCTGCATTCTGTTCTTCCGGGATGACGATCTGATCTTCGTTTTTCGTTGTTTCGTCCATAAAATCTTTCTCACCTTATCCCGTCTTTCCGACGGGTTGCATAATATATAATATATAGTAACAGTTTTAAGGGTTATCTTCAAGAAGCCGTTCAAAAATATTCACTATAATAACTTATTATATAATAAAGAAATAATATAAAATGAATTCGTAAAACAACTTTAGTGTGCTCCTGGTTACTGAAAAACAGCAATTGAGATATCGATTTTTATATGCTAAATTAATTCCCAAAGGATTTTCCAATGCTGAAAGACTATTATCTTGAAGCCCTTGAGGAAACTCAGGGCAGGATACAGAAGGGTAAGCAGATATGGCTTTCCAATGCTTCCTTCAAAAAGGAAGGAAAGGACTCCATAACACTCGTTTTTGCCACCAAAATGTATCTCAACAACTTCAACAGTTACTGCAAAAGCGAACTGCAGAACGTTCTGGACGATCTGGCAGGCACACACATAGAAATCGAAACCATAATAGGTGATACAGAGGAGAAGAACGAAGATCCTGAACCCGTGGTTATCCCCGAAGCTGTCGAGGAACAGCCAAAGAGAAGTTCATACCTTAATCCCATATACACCTTCGAAAGCTTCATTCCATGTGAAAACACCAATTTCGCATACAATGCGGCCAAAGCCATCGCGATGCATCCCGGCATAAATTACAACCCCTGTCTCATCTATGGAGGAGTAGGACTCGGTAAAACCCACCTGCTGCAGTCCGTTGGAAACTATATAGAGAAGGAAAACCCCAAAAAGAAGGTCATATACGTGACTGCCGAGACTTTCACAAATGACTTCATCAACTCACTTCAGCAGAAAAACGCCTCATCCTTCAGAATCAAATACAGGAAGGCAGATGTCCTTCTCATTGATGATATCCACTTCCTGCAGGAGAAGATTTCCACTCAGGAGGAACTCTTCCATACCTTCAACGACTTATATGAGTCCAACAAGCAGATAATATTTACCTGCGACCGTCCCATCAGCGAACTCAAGGGCTTTACCGACAGGCTTAAATCAAGATTCACGAGAGGTCTCAATCTAAACCTCACGGCCCCTGACTACGAGACCAGGGTGGCAATCCTGAAAAAGAAGTGTGAAAACCAGAATGTAAGGATTTATGACTCAGTAATTTCCTACATGGCTGAGAACATCAAGACCAATGTCCGTGATCTCGAAGGATCACTGACGACACTCATAGCTTATTCAAAGCTCATAAAGACGAACATCACCCTTGAAATCGCACAGGAACAGCTCAAAAACCTGATTGCAGCTCCGATGGCAAGTGAACAGGACATTTCCATCAGCACGATAGTCAGGGAGGTTGCATCCTACTACAACATAGAGACCAGTGAGCTTAAGGGCAAGAAGCGTACCGCCATCATTAAGGATGCCAGGAACATGGCCATCTACCTTACAAGGAAGATCACCCAGTATTCCACGACTGAAATAGGCAACTACTTTGACAGGGATCACTCCACGATCACCCATTCAATAGACAAGGTGGACAAGGAAAGGAAGGAAAACTCCGACCTTGCAGCAGCTCTGGACACTCTGGAGAATAATATAAGATCAAAAGCCAAATAATGTCCTGAAATATAATTTTATTTCAAATATTATTATTTAAATTGATATTTTATACCATTGTAAGCAGACAGGATTAAACCTGTCTGTTTTCTTTGTTTCCACAGGCCTTGTGGAAAACCATGCTGAAAACCTGTTGAAATGCTGTTGAAAACACTCTGATAACCTGTTTAAAAAAGGAGGCATTTATGTTGATAATTCTGAAAACTTTCCGGCCTTTCAATTTTTTTCCACATTTTCAACACGAGAAAAAACTTATCCACAGGTTTTCCATGGAGGTTTTCAACATGATAATCCATTCTGTCACAATAAATAAAACAGTTTTCAACAATCAAAATGCCTATATTATCACTATTACTAAACTTAATTATCCTTTATAATATCAGTAATGATATTCGAAGAAGAGGAGTTTTTATTTATATGAAGTTTATATGTCCGAAAGATACAATACTTAAGGAAGTGGAATATGCCAGCAATTTCACCAGCCAGAGGAATTCTCTCTCCATATCTTCCAATATACTGCTGGAAAACTACCAGAACGTGCTTACGATAAAGGGTACTGACGGAAAACTCGGTTTCGTCACATCCTTTCCTGTTTCCACTGATGTTCCCGGTTCCACTACCGTTACATGCGACAAGTTCCTTCAGGTTCTTAAATCCATGCCTTCCGTTGACATCGAATTCTCTGAGGAAAAGGATAAGATGAAAATTACTCCGGTAAAGGACAGCAAGAGCATCAACTTCAACATAAGGACCATAAGTGCCGAGCACTTCCCTGAACTGCTGCAGTATGATGAGACTGCTTTCTTCTCCCTTTCCCAGCGTGATTTCTTCGACATGGTGGATAAGACGGCTTTTGCAGTCGGAACCGATGAATCCAAGTTCTTCCTTACCGGTGTCTATCTTGAGAAAAAGGATGATCAGGTGGTAATGGTTGCCACCGACAGTAAGAGACTTAGCTGCATCAGAAAGAGCTTCGAACAGGATATTCCTGATTTCCGTTCATCGATCATTCCGGTAAAATTCCTGCAGATTCTCAGGAACATCGGTATCGGAGAGGGACTTTTCTCCCTTATGCTCACTGACACTCATATTTTTGCCCAGATAAACGGTCACCTGATCTATTCTTCTCTGATCACGGGTAATTATCCTGCATATCAGAGGGTAATTCCGCCCAGCTTCAACTACGAATGCAAGGTAAACGTGTCAGAGATGCTTGAGGCCCTCAACAGGGTATCAATCTTCGTTGAAAGCAATTCAAAGAAAATCTTCCTCGAGCTCAGACCCGACGGCATCATGTTAAGCGGTGAGACCAGTGACGTGGGTGATGCGAAGGAAATCGTTTCCTGCGAATACAACGGACCTGAAGCCAACATTACCTTCAACAACAACTTCCTGGTATCTTCACTGAAGAAAATAGATACTGAATACTTCAGGATCTGCTTCAATTCCGCAACGACTGCAATGGCATTCTTCCCTGATCCTGAAAAGGATTACATCTTCATAATCATGCCCATGCATGCCTGATTTATGCAGATAAAAAGCATAAAGTACTACAATTTCAGAAACATAAAAGACGGTATCGTCCCTTTCAGCGGGGACGATATCATTCTTGAAGGGATAAACGGTCAGGGAAAGACCAATATCCTCGAATCGGTATATACGGTCTGTTACGGAAATTCCTTCAGAACGGTCAACAGCCGGGACATGATAAAGATACCTGCCAGGGAAATGAGTCTGTACGCCAGGCTGGAGGAGGATGACGAAACCTACGATGTGATCTTTTCCCTTGAACAGGGAAAGAGAAGGATAAGCGTCAACGGCAGGGAAGTAAGGGACAGGAAGGATCTCATATATCTTTTTCCGTGCATTGTGTTCACCCATGAGGATATAGACTTCATAAAGGGAGAGCCTGAGAACAGGAGAAGGTTTTTCGATCAGACGATGAGCATGTACGATCCCGTGTATCTCACCTCCCTGAGGGCATACAGGGCAATTCTTGAGCAGAGAAATGCCGCTATCAGAAATTTAAGGAAGGACCTGCTTCCGTTTTACAACGGGCGCCTGGCCTCCTATGGTCTGGAGCTCATGAAATCCCG
This sequence comes from Spirochaetales bacterium, assembly GCA_022788185.1. Classification (GTDB taxonomy): domain Bacteria; phylum Spirochaetota; class Spirochaetia; order Sphaerochaetales; family Sphaerochaetaceae; genus Bullifex. The sequence continues at coordinate 37,131 of JALEVV010000063.1, forward strand.
CAGGAACCTGGTTGAGGAATTCAATGGGATATTCCCTGATCTTTACAGGAGAATCTCCCAAACCGATAAGCACATTACGGTGAGTTACCGCTCCTCCTGGGATGATTTCACAACACCTGAGGAGGTGTGTGAATATCTGGAAGAAAACGTCGAGAGGGACATGAAGATGATGACGACCACATCGGGAGTCCATCGGGACAGGTTTACCGTGAATGATGAAAACGGTCCGCTGCTTCTCACCGGATCAACGGGACAGATCAGACTGGCATCCCTGCTGTTCCGTGTGGCTGAGACCCAGTTCTTCCGTGAGCACACGGGAAAGGATCCCATCCTGCTGCTTGATGACGTGCTTCTTGAGCTGGACAGCACTAAAAGGGCTGCTTTTCTTTCAGAGCTCAGTCACTACAGTCAGGCTTTCTATACTTTTCTTCCCAATGAGCGGTATTTTGATGAAAGGGAAGGTCATCTTATGGTTTATGATGTGAAGGGAGGCTGTCTTGAAAAGAGGAAATGAGGTATCCGTCGGGGAATACATGAAGCGCTACCGGAAGCAGATAGAGGAAGCATTCGGTGATGAAGCCGTAGTCCTCAGGTGGAAGGAGATAGTAGGTCCGGTCCTTTTCCCCCACGTCCGTCTTGAGACAATCGATGTGGAAAACATGGAGGTCCGTATAGATCATCCGGCGTACCGGAATGCGTTCATGATGCGTCAGAAACTCATTACAGACAGGATTCATGAGCTGTTTCCCCGGTATGAGATAAAAAATGTAATGATACACCTGTCTTAGATATTGACCATTTTTCTTATCCGATATAAAGTTGCAAATCGGACGATTTTGTCCGTAAGTAAGAAAATCTGCGCTTCACGCAAAAAAATAATGGAGTGAATTCATGAGTTACAAAGGAAAAAGAACCTATCAGCCCAGTAAGACAAAGAGAACCAGAAAATTCGGTTTCCGTGCACGCATGGCTACCAAAGGCGGACGCCTGGTCCTCGCTCGCCGCAGAGCAAAGGGCAGACACAGCTTAACAGTTTCTGATGAGAAGAAACCTTTCTAAGACAGAGATAATTCGTAAGAAGCAGGATATCGATCGCATTTTCAGACAGGGGACTGCAGTTTCCTGTAAGGGAATGCGATTGGCCTTTATAGAGAACACCTGTCATTTCGACCGCTTCATCATCATACCTGCAAAGCACTATGGAAATGCAGTAGAGAGAAATAAGTTAAGGAGGAGATGCAAGGAACTTTTCCGTCTCTATCCGGGCAGGATACTCAGCGGTGCTGCTTCAGAAAATGAAAAATGTCATGATATCGCCTTAGTAGTATATCCTGGAAAGGTTCTCAGCTATTCCTTGCTTGAGTCCAAATTCTACGGTTTGCTGGACAGGATCCGCTGAGAATTGCTCCTAATCCCTCTTCTTGCAGAGTTCATATTCCTATCTTTCCGATTATTCTACAGGCCATAGTTCAAGGAGACAAAATGGATAGGAATACTATTCTTGCGATCATATTATCCGTGATCGTGATCACAGTGGGAATGACGGTTCAGACCGTTTTCTTCCCAATGGATACCGCAATCGCGGAAACGGAAGTTCAGACAGTTGAGGAAAACGTAACCTCCGTCAGTTCTGTAATATCAAGCCCGGCAACCCCGAAAAACACAGTAACAGATACAAATCCGTTCACGGTTGAGACGGATGCCATGACCGTTACCTTCGATCCCTATGGTGCATCGGTAAGCAGCATAAAGATGAAGAAGCATCTTGATGCCTCAAAAGAACCGGTGGAAATCCTGCTTACGGACGGAGGAAAGGGCAATGCATTCCTGATGTATCGTTCCAATGATACCTCAGCGCCCATAACGGATGCCTTCAGCCACAGCATTGAGGAACGAGGGGATCTTATCCTCGTCATCTTCTCACAGGTGTTCGAGCAGGAAGGAAAGCAGTATGAGATAATCAAGAAATATGCACTCAGCAAGAGTGAGGAATATCTCTTCCAGATAGCCGTCACACTCAATTCCCTTGATGGTTCCCAGCTTCCCTTCTCCGTATATACCATCGGTGTGGAGCCTCAGGTCGGTCCTGAGTTCGAGAACCTCAGCGGTAACTATGACTACAGAAGGATGTACTATTCACCGCTTGACAAGACATCGAAGAAGACGGTCAGCTTCAAGAACGGAGTCTATCAGACCAGTGACAGCGTCTCATGGGCAGCCCTTGCAGGCAAGTACTTCACCATCATAGGTGTGCCTGCCGAAGGAAGCAGCAACACGGTCAGATTCACGCAGGACACATCCGAAAAGCAGCAGAACTCCTTCTATATCACGAGAACTGGAGTGGCAGCTTCAAGCGTAACCGATGTCTACAGCTTCTACTGCGGACCCAAACTCACCAAGTATCTCAACATGTATGATATCGCGAATGACAATACATTCGGTATCACGAACCTCCACCTTGCGAAGGTTATGGATTCCTCAACCTGGCTTGGCTGGCTTGAGACAATCCTCAAGTGGGTACTTACACTCATTTACAGATTCATCCCCAACTACGGTGTTGCGATAATCATCCTTACACTGCTCATCAAGCTCATGCTTCAGCCGATAAGCAAGAAGGGTATGGAATCAACGGCGAAGATGTCTGCCATCAACCCCAAGCTGGAAGAGATCAAGGCAAAGTATGCGGACAATCCGGAAGCAATGAACAATGCAATGGCCAAACTCTACAAGGAGGAGGGCATCAACCCGATGGGTTCATGTCTGCCGATGTTCATTCAGTTCCCCGTATTCATTGCTCTCTACGGACTTCTCAACAACCATTTCGAGCTGCGCGGTGCAATGTTCATCCCTGGATGGATTCCCGATCTTTCAATTCCCGATACTGTCGCGGTCCTTCCCTTCAGCCTTCCCCTTCTCGGAAGTCAGATCCATCTGCTGCCGATCATCTACACTGCATCCATGATCTTCTCAATGAAGATAACGCAGACTGCAAGCACGCAGTCATCACAGCAGGGCATGATGAACTTCATGACCTACGGCATGCCTCTTATCTTCTTCTTCATGCTCTATAATGCTCCGTCAGGACTTCTTGTCTACTGGACAGTGACCAACGCAATTTCAATAATCCAGCAGGTCTACGTCAACTCAAAGAAGAAGAAGCAGTACGAAGAGGAGATGAAGTCAAAGGAAGATGAAAAGAATCTGAAATTCAAAAGCAGAAAGAAAAAATAAAAGGACAGATATAGATGACCAGAGAATTTGAAGGAAAGACAGAACAGGAAGCCATTGACATGGCTATCCGTGAGTTAGGTCTGGACAGAGATGATTTCGATGTCGAGATAATAGATCAGCAGAAAAAAACTTTCTTCAAGAAGGGAAGCGTTACGATAAGGGTTCACATTCCTGAGGAAGAGCCTGAGGAGATTTTCTCTGAACAGGCGCTTGCCAGTGAGAGTGAGGATGAGGAGAAGATACTCCATTTCATAGAGAATCTGATAATGAAGATGGGATATGAGTGCAGTGTCAGCATCAACTTCAGAAAGGATCATAAGCTTGGTTTCAGCATTGAGAGTCCCAATTCCTCAATCCTTATCGGAAGGAAGGGTAAGAACCTTGATGCTATCCAGCTGCTGGCAAATGTCTATGCCGCAAAGCTTGATGAGGACTACAAGATCATCGTTGACAGCGAGGATTACAGGATGAGACATGAGGAGTACATTGTGCGCAATGCGTTCAAGTGTGCCGAATATGTCAGAAAGTCAGGTAAGAGCAAGCTGCTTGAACCGATGAATCCGTTTGAGAGAAGGCTCATTCATACGGCGCTCAATGATTTCGACGGAGTCGAGACAAAGAGCGAGGGTGAAGGACTTTACAAGCAGGTAAGAATAATACCCGTAAAAAACAACTGATAGTGTGGCCCGGAAAACCGGGCCATTCTTATAATTGACAGATAGGTTTACTGCTATTACTATTAATATCGATTACTGATAAGAGGTTCTATGAAGGAGTTGAGGAATACAAAGCAGAGGGAGGAAGTGCTTAATGCGGTCAGAACGCTCATGTACCATCCCACGGCAGAGGAAGTATATCTTGATGTATCCAGAAAGAATCCTTCTATCAGCAAGGGTACGGTATACAGAAATCTGAATCTGCTTACACAGCTGGGGGAAATCAGCAAAATCAGCATGCCCGGAAGCGAACCTGACAGGTTCGACCACATTACGGAAGAAAATCACCATCATGCTTTCTGCCGATGCTGCAAAAGACTGTTCGATTATGAGCTTGATGAGGAGCTTCATTATGAGGGACATGTCATCGATAAGGATTTTACCGTGGAAAAGAGTCAGTTGATACTTACCGGCATCTGCAAGGATTGTCTGGAAAAGAATAAGGAGTGAAAAATGGAATTAAAAGGCAGTAAGACTGAAAAGAACCTGCAGGAGGCATTTGCAGGAGAGAGCCAGGCAAGGAACAAGTACACATACTTTGCCTCAAAGGCCAAGAAGGAAGGTTATGTGCAGATTGCAAAGATCTTCGAGGAAACAGCTGACAACGAGAAGGAACATGCAAAGCTTTGGTTCAAACTTCTCCAGGAGAACGGTGAAATCCCCACAACGGCTGCCAACCTGAAGGCTGCCGCAGAAGGTGAGAACTACGAGTGGACCGACATGTATGCCCGCATGGCTGATGAAGCTGAGGAAGAGGGCTTTAAGGCTATCGCAGCCCAGTTCAGAGGTGTTGCTGCCATCGAGGCTGAGCATGAGAAGAGATATCTCGAGCTGCTCAATAACGTGGAAAAAGGTCTTGTGTTCTCAAGGGACGGAGAGATGATCTGGAAGTGCACTAACTGCGGACACATCGTAATCGGTAAGAGCGCTCCTCAGGTCTGTCCTGTATGTGCTCATCCGCAGGCATACTTTGAGATTGCCGCAAAGAACTGGTAATCCCGGTCCTCAGGCGAAAGACGGCTGCCATGACGGTGGCCGTTTTTGTTTTTATCATGAAGATTGTCAGAAAAGGTTGCCATATCTGTGTCTGAGGCACATATTTGAATCATCCAGGAGGAATTATGGCAGAATATTATTCAAATGAACCCGATAACGGAAACAGAAAGGGTGATGAAGGCACAATGCCCCTTATTCTGGGAATTCTTTCGATTGTGCTGTCCCTTACCTTTTCCCGTCTGGTAGGGCTTATACTCGGAATTATTGCGATTGTGAAGGGCGGTCAGCATCGCCATGAGGACAATGACGCCAGAATCGGCTTCATATGCGGCATTATCGGTGTCTCCCTGTCATCGGTATTCCTGTTGGCAGTATCATCGTTACTGTTCTCATTATTCACGTTCTGGCTTATCTGAGGTGGATGAATATGAAAAAGAAGATTTATCCGACAGTTTGTGCAGTCACGGGAGTGGCAACGGCATTTACGTTGATTCTGTCTCCCCTTTCCCTGATCCTGTCCCTCATAGGTCTTGTTTCAGGTTCCGTTGAGAGGAAGGAAAATCCTTCCCCCTTCATTCTGGGAACAATAGGAACAGTAATATCAATTGTGTCACTGACCGTACTTTACTGTCTTTTCAGACGCATATTGATGCTTTAGGATCACTCCCCGTAGTGTTCCTCAATATAGTGTCTGAGCTCCAGACTTCTTTCCTTTGAGAACTGTGCTCCTATCTGGCTGATGATCTCACCGGCCAGGAAGGATGCGATTTTACCGGCAGTCTCACTGGAATATCCCTTAGCAATTCCATACAGGAAGCCTGCGGCATAGGTGTCTCCGGCTCCTGTGGTATCCACCGGTTCCGAAGATCCCTGAACGTCAATCTTCGTGATCACCCTGTTGTCCGACACGAAGGAACCCCTCTTGCCGTTTTTGACGACAGCTATCGGGGCAAGCTTTCCCATACTCTTGCAGCACTCATAGGCATCGTAGTTGTCAAAGAGATATCTTGCTTCCTCGCTGTTGGCGAACACTATGTCGCAATGGTCCGTAATCAGCTGGAGAAAGTCAGATCTGTATCTGCCTACGGCAAAGGGATCCGCGATATCGAATGCAACCTTAATCCCGTTCTCACTGCAGAAACTCAGAACCTTTCTTATGGCCCTTTTCTGAGGCTCTGTATCCCACATGTATCCGGTGAAGTAGAAAATAGAGGCATCCTTCAGATTGTCCAGATTCACGTTCGGTGCATCAAAGCACTTGTTTGCGCCCAGAAAGGTATTCATGGTCCTTTCCTTGTCATCGGTGAGTAGGATGATGGACGTGCCTGTGGGTTCATCATATGAGATAAGATCGTCACCGACCCCGATTTCACGGAGTTTTGCCCTGTAAACCTCGGAAAGCTCATCCTTTCCCACACCTCCTGCAAGAGTGGTATGAATACCGAGGGAGCATAGTGTAACCATAGTGTTGGGGCATGAACCGCCCGGAGAATAAACCAGCTTCTTGGTCTTAAGGTAATCGATTAGTTCCTTATGACGGGCTTTATCAATCAGATGCATTGTTCCCTTGTACAGGGAAAGGGCATTAAGGTCTTCATTGGTGATGTTTGCCAGTATGTCTATAAGGGGATTGCCGATTCCGTAGATCTTATTCATGGGAAAATTATAGCTTCAAACGCCCAATAAAACAATTCAATATAATCCCCATGCCAAAACACACTCATAAATGATACACTGAATTCATGAGCAGATATGTGATAAGAGGCGCAAGGGAACTTCACGGTGAAATAAATGTCAGCGGAAACAAGAATGCTGCCCTTCCGTGCATAGCTGCGACCCTTCTTACCGATGAGGAAGTAAGACTTTCAAACATCCCGGACATTCTTGATGTAAGGGTAATGAAGAAACTGCTTACAGAGCTGGGATCTGAAATTCATGAACACTCTCAGAACAGTGCTTCCTATTATTCCCATATAAGATTCTCAGGACTTACTCCTTCCCTTGTGGACAGCGTAAGAGGATCCATACTGTTTTCCGGTCCCCTGCTGGCAAGGGGTGAAAAAGTAGTTATACCTCCTCCCGGCGGTGACGTGATAGGGCTGAGAAGACTTGATACCCACTTCATGGGGCTTTCAGCCCTTGGTGTGGACTGCAGTGTGGATGAAAGGGGCTATCTAATTCTCACACCTCCCCAGAGGCTTATGGGAGCGGACATATTCCTTGACGAAGCCTCCGTCACGGCCACTGAGAACTGCATAATGGCAGCCACCCTTGCCTATGGGGAGAGTACCATTTACAATGCGGCGTGCGAGCCTCATATCCAGGATCTGTGCCATCTTCTGAACAGAATGGGAAGCTCAATTGAGGGTATAGGCTCCAACTATCTCAGGATAAAGGGAAGGGAAAAACTCAAAGGTGCAGAATTTGCCATAGGTCCCGATTACATGGAAACAGGATCCTACATCGGACTTGCCGCCGCAACCGGCAGTGAACTGCTCCTTAGAAGAACCGATACATCCTACCTGAGGCCTCTGGAACTGGGCTTTGACAAACTCGGCATAAAGTTTGAGTCCTTCAAAGACTGTATTTATATACCAAAGGAACAGAAGAAGATCATAAGCAGGACCTATTCAGGTGTTACTAACAAGCTTGATGATGCCCCATGGCCGGGCTTTCCCGCCGACCTTCTGTCCATAATGACGGTAACGGCTACTCAGATGACAGGTACCCTCCTTATCCATGAGAAGATGTTTGAATCGAGACTCTACTTTGTTGATTACCTCATCAGAATGGGAGCTGACATCATTCTGTGTGACCCACACAGGGCTGTTGTGAGCGGCAAGAGCAGACTAAAACCCTGTGAGCTGACAAGTCCCGATGTCAGGGCCGGAATGGCCATGGTGATAGCAGCGCTGGCAACCGAAGGCGTCTGTTCAATTGACAGGATAGACCAGATCGAAAGGGGATATGAAAAGCTTCTTGAAAAGCTCAGCGGGGTCGGTGCCGATATCGTGAGAGCCGACTAGTTTTTTCCTCCCCTGGGACACTAAATATGGGTTTTCCACAAGTTTTCAACAATGTTTCAACAATTAATGCACAGGGGTTGTGGAAAACTCTGAAAACTTAAAACCGTTATTTGTTGCACTATAGTGTGATAATAATAGTTAAATATTTGCAATAAAATAAATTATTTAAACTTTGAGCTTATTGGAAATACCTAGAAATTATATAATTTTTACCTTGTTCCGAGTTTGAAAACCCTTGTTGAAAACATATGAAAACACGGAGTTTTCAACAGGTTTTCAACAGGTGGGGTTTTCGGTGTGTAAAAGTAGTTAATTATACCTTGGTGATGGAATTAACCCTGTGCAAAACGGAAAAAGAGAGAAAAAGGACACACTTTCCGTAGTGTAATGACAGCCTTCCGGAAGAAGGCTGTCATAAAGAGGAAAAGATAATCACCGGGTTCAGAGATCTTCGTCAGGGAGGGAGAAGATGAATGAGCCCTCACTGCATGTCCTGTGCATGTGTTCGACCGTCTTCAGCAACTGTCTCACATTGCCAGGCCAGTCATACTCCATGAAGGGAGTGTAATCAGCTATCATGTTTTTATAACCCTTTGCTTCCTCATGATGGCGGATCAGGGCTGGAATGTCTTCCTTCCGTTCCCTGAGGGGAGAGATCCTGATGACCTGTGAGCAGATTCTGTGGTATATGTCCTTTCTGAGTTTCCCGCTTTCCATGAGCGCCTTGGGAGACTGGTTTGAAATAAGTATTATCTTACCGGTCGACTGACACATATCATTTCCGTAATATCCCACCGGACGGTACTGTCTGTCCTCAATGAACCTCAGCATGAGGCTCTGGGAAGATAGGGACAGATTCTCTATCTCATCGAATATGAGACAGGTGTCGTTGGCTTCCTCCGCGTATCCCTTCACGGTTTTCACGGAACCCGTATAGGAACCTTTGTCTGAACCGAACAGAGCCGATTCACAGAGGTCGGAATTGATCTGGCAGCTGTTCACCACAACTCTTTCCTTTGAGCTGTTATAGGTCTTTGCAATTGCCCTGCTTATAACTTCCTTGCCTGTTCCGGTTTCTCCGTAGATAAGAACCAGTTCGTCATCGGATGAAAACAATCTGGCTTTGTTCCTGACTTCAACGGAGTTTTCTGAAGAGCCTATATAGAGGCTGTCAAAAAAGTCCTCATCCGCATTGACTGAATTCATCTCCTGGCTTTCCGGGATCAGGGAAGCCAGTTCATCCTCTGAAAATGGTTTCCTCAGCAGCGTGAAACCTTCACGCACTTCCGCAGAAACCATATCCTTCATCAGTGTTTTGGGGCAGAGCAATATTACCTTTGTTTCCTTCAGGCTAAGGGCCTGCATGAACAGTGCTCCGTATCTTTCGGGACTGTCAACGTCGATGATACATAGCTTTCGATCAGGTATGCCTTGAAGCATTTCGGTAATGTTTTCCGTTGACCTGATGAAGAGACACTGCTGACCGGTTATTTTATTAACAGTGGTCCTATGGTGAGAATTAGTGGAAAAGAGCACAGTTTTATTCAATGTTACGTCCTTTTCATGAATTCTGAGACGACGTTAATAAGTGACCTTACTAACCTTAAAATGTTAATTTGATAACAATTACCCCCTACTCACTTATATGGTAAGGGTGAAAATCGGAATTTGACAAGAAAAATTTTGTATAATTTTTAAATAAGTCTATTGACCATATATATAGTGTAATTAACTGAATAACTACACTATATAAGGGTTTTCCCAGATGGTTTCAATTGCACCGACCGCAAAAATTCCTGCCGTTTCAGCCCTGAGAATATTGGTCGGAAGCAGCACAGGGACCACACCGGAGGCTTCGAGCATGGCACATTCCCCATCGCTTATTCCCCCCTCGCTGCCAATCAGGACGGACACAGAGGAACCACTGATGTCCGACAGTGCTTTTTTTAAGCTCATGGTTCTTTCCCTGCTTCCCTGATGGAGGAAAATAAGGGGATAGGGGGAGTCCGAAACAGCATCCTTTATGTCAATTACCCTGATTTTCCCCATTGAAGAGGAGCTTCCGCTCTGCTGCGCCGCTTCCTTCCTTATGTCCTCAAGTCTTCTTATGTCGTGGTCACCAAGAGTCTTTTCCTGACAGTATTCACTGATCACGAAGACGACCTCCTCCACACCGGCCTCAGTGAGCATCCTCATCACTGTTTCATTCTTCTTTCCCTTGCATATGGCCTGGTAGACTCGGATGGAAGGAATGGTACCCCTGTACGCCGAAAGACTGTCGAGAAGGGTTGCTTCAGGATCGTCGGTAGCCTCCAGGAAAAGAGTGTCCTCATCGGTTACCGTTGCCCTGTAATAATTGTTTTTGATGTCCTTACATGTGAAAACATCACCGGTTTTTATGCGAAGAACCTTAATCAGGTAATCTTTTTCCCTTTTCCGGAGCTGGTATACACTCTCTCCCGAGTAGGTGCGGTCAAGGATGAATACTCTCATTTGCCTTCCTTAAGATAGTCAACGGCGGCAATGAGGGCCGTATCATACATTAAATCGACCTTAGGTCTTTCATTGTACGGCATGGCATAGATGTACTCATTCCTGATAAGCAGCTTAAGGGCTGTTTCATGGATGCCCAGACCTGCGTGAAGGGCGGCAAAGGCATCTATGTTCTCCCTGGAGTACAGGGGATTATCCTTGATATACTGTGTTATCTCATCCTGACTGCTTTCCACGAAATCGTAGTATGCCGTGATTTCCTCATCGGTGTATTCATGCTCCTCTACGGCAATGTCAGGTTCTATTCCCGTTTTATGTATGTTGTTCCCATTTGGAGTGAGGTAGTAGGCCGATGTGTATTTGATGTATCCGTTCTTCCACATGGCAGACTCCTGTATGATGCCTTTTCCGAAGGTCTTGCTTCCTATGACTGTGGCCCTGCCGTTTTCCTGAAGGGCAGCCGTAAGTATTTCACTTGCAGAGGCTGTTCCGCCGTTTGTCAGGATGACTATGGGAATTGTCAGGTTTTTCCTCGTGTCATTCGAAGCGACTGTTGAGTAATTCTGTCTTGAGGATCCTTCCTTGTGCTGGATCGACAGAACCGTCGCACCTTCGGGCAGGAAGAAGTTCGCGATCATGGTGGCGGAGTCTACAACTCCTCCCGCATTGTTCCTTAAATCTATTATGAGTCCCTGAGCGCCGTTCAGGGTGAGTTTTTTCAGATTCTCGCTGAAGAGCTCATAGGTCTTCTGGGTAAAGGATGATATGCTGATGTACCCGATATCGGTTCCTTCAATCATCAGGGATGTGGTATTCGGGGTTGTGACCTCCTCAGGATACATTGTGATGTCAAAGACTGCAGAGCCCCTGTGAACGGTCAGGGTGATGGGTTCCCCTGCCTTACCCCTTATCTTCATGCTTGCTTCCGTTGCGGTAAGCTCGTAAACGGTTTCCCCGTTCACGTGGGAGATAAGGTCTCCGGCCCTGAGTCCCGCCCTGTCTGCGGGGCCGCCAGGGAATGGCGCTATGATCTCGACCATGTAGGTCTTTTCATCATCCCAGTCGATGAATGCGGGGGAGTATTTTGTCAGATAGGTGCCTATACCTACGTAGATACCTGTTATGTCTTCGGTGAATTCCTCGCTTTCTTCCTCTGTTATGTACTCGGAATAGGGGTCATCGAGGGCCTTGAAAAGGGCTTTAGTGAGCTCCACATCGACTTTGTCGATATCGATGTCATAAAGAAAGTTCTGACTCAGATACTGGTAGAGTGTGTTCAGCCCCAGCAGGGTGGATGAAATGTTTGTGACCTGAACCTGCTGAAGGGCAGTGTTCTGCTGCTGTCCTGATCCGGAATGGGTCTCGGAAGAGGCTCCCGCTGTAAGTGGAGAGAGTGTCAGAATCGCGATCAGAATGATCAGCATTGCTTTTCTTAATTGCATATATAAGATTGTAATTAAAACATGTTCTCAAGTGAAGAGATACTTTCTGTAATTGACTCATTATCTGTCTCTAACTACACTTTCACTATGCTTTCCTATATCGAATATCCCTCATGGATCAGGCCGGAGGTCGTATCCTTTCTTCCAGTCAGATGGTATGCAGTGATGTACATCGTGGCATTTGCCATTGCATATCTGCTTTTCAGATACCAGGTCAGACATGACGGCAGGCTTGAGATGTCAAAGGATGATTCGGAGAACATGTTCCTTCTCTGCATAGTCCTTCTTCTTGTCGGTGCCCATCTCTTCTCCGTATTCTTCTACAGTGATGCGGCCTACTATCTGACACATCCCTGGCTTATCTTCTGGCCGTTTGAAAACGGTCGGTTCGTGGGCCTGCCGGGAATGAGCTACCATGGAGGAGTGGTAGGAGCCATTATCGGAGGCATTATCTTTGCCCGGAAGAAAAAATATGATTTCTTCCTTCTTGCGGATACCGCCTGTGCAGGAATTCCATTGGGATATGCCTTCGGAAGGATAGGCAATTTCATCAATGCCGAGCTCTACGGCCGTGTGACCGCATCCCCCATCGGCATGGTTTTCCCCTATGCGGAGAAGTTCTCGACCAACTATGAATGGGTAAGGAACATATGCGACAATGTGGGAATAGAGTATGCACTCGGTGAGTACGTGAATCTTCCCCGCCATCCTTCCCAGCTTTATGAGGCGCTCTTTGAAGGTGTGGTGCTTTGGCTTGTATTATGGTTTATATGCAGACCAATGATCAGAAAATATGCATTGAAACCGGGATCCATGCTATCATTCTATCTGTTCGGATATGGATTTGCCCGATTTTTCATCGAGTATTTCAGACAGCCGGACAGCAATATCGGTTATGTAATCGCACTGGGAAAGGAGAGCGACAACATCGCGGTCTTCCAGTCGTTTTTCAATATTTCAAAGGGACAGGTCTTCTGTTTTCTCATGATGGCAGCGGCCGTTGTCCTATATCTGTACGTGAACAGGAGAGAGAAAAAACATGTCAACCATTGACGAAAGAGTCAGTGCCCTCAGAGCACTGATGAATGAGAAGGGTTACGATGCCTATATCGTGACAGGTACCGATCCTCACATGAGTGAGTATGTCGCTCCCCGCTGGAGGACAAGGGCTTTCATAAGCGGTTTCACAGGCAGTGCCGGAACGGTGCTTGTCACTAAGGACGAAGCTATCCTCTGGGTTGATTCCAGATACTTCATACAGGGGGCCGCCGAGATTCAGGGTACCTGTTTCCGCCTCATCAAACTGGATATCGACAACAATCCCGATACAAACACCTATATCGAGCAGACACTTCCGGCCGGAAGCACTATCGGAGTTGACAGGTGCAGCATTTCAATATCAAAGTTCAATGAACTGAAGGAAAGATTCGCGAAGAGAAATCTCATTCTTGCCGACTCAGACGATCTCCTTGAGCCCATCTGGGAGGGAAGACCCGCCATTCCAGAATCTGCACTCAGAAGTGTTCCCGTACACTATGCAGGACTCACCGCAGCTGACAAGCTTTCAAAGGTAAGGGCCGCCCTTAAGGAGAAGGGTGCCGATTACACCTTCATCGCCTCAATCGACGATGTGGCATGGCTTACCAACCTCCGTGGTAATGACATTAAGTGCAACCCCGTGTTCATGTCCTTCTGCCTCGTCACAATGGATAAGGCTTATCTCTTCACCTCACCCTCCCGTTTCTCAGAGGAAGTGAGAAAGATCTGTGAGGAGGATTTCATCATCCTCCCTTATGAAGAGGCATACAGTCTTTCCCGGTACGTGAGCGGAAAGGCTTACTACGATGCTGACAGGGTCAGCATGGCATTCAGCGCCGTTCTCGACAATCCTGATAGCATTAAGGGCCGTGACATCACTACTGACCTGAAGGCAAAAAAGAATGAGATAGAGCTTCGCGGAATGAGGAGAAGCCACCTTATGGACGGTGTTGCCTACATCAACTTCCTTTCCCGTCTCAATACGGAGCCTGACGGTTCACTGGATGAAATTGCCGTTTCCGATCTCCTTGAAAAGGAAAGGGAGAAGCTGGAAGGTTATCTCGGACCCTCATTCAATCCCATCTCCGGCTTTGCCGAACACGGTGCGATGTGTCATTACAGTGCGACTCCCGAATCCTCCAAGAAAATCGATCATGACGGACTTCTGGTACTCGATACCGGTTCCCAGTTCTACTACGGCATGACCGACATCACCAGAACCCTGTGCTTCGGTAAGCCCACCGCAGAGCAGAAGAAGGATTACACCCTCGTACTGAAGGGGCACCTTGCCCTGGCAAGACAGATCTTCTACAAGGGAACAAAGGGTGTCCAGCTCGACATCCTGGCCAAACAGTACATGTGGCAGGCGGGAATGACCTACTACCACGGAACAGGTCATGGAGTGGGCTTTAACCTCAATGTCCATGAGGGCCCCATGAACGTATCATCCCGTCTTGTTGACGTACCCCTTGAGAAGGGCATGGTAATCTCAGATGAGCCGGGAATCTACAAGGAAGGCCGCCATGGCATCAGGATTGAGAACCTCATCGCTGTTGATGACTACGTGAAGACCGAGTTCGGTGAGTTCATGGCCTTCGAGGTCCTGACAATGGTGCCTTATGAGAAGAAGCTCATTGATCTCACATATCTCGATGACAGCGAGATCAGCCAGATCAACGCTTATCATCAGTGGATCAGGGAAGAACTTTCATCCCTCGTTGACGAAGATGCCAAAGCTTATCTCGAAAGTGCCACCGCTCCACTTGTGAGATGAACGATAAATATATAGAATAAAGGCAATAAAAGGAAAACAAAATGGTTGAAGCATTAAAGAAGAACTCCAAGATCACCAGAAAAGGTCCAGTGGTGCTCGTCATCATGGACGGTGTCGGTTTCGGTAAGTATTCCGACGGCGATGCAGTCGCTGCGGCAATGACGAAAAACCTTGACGGATTATATAAAAACTATCCATGGACCAAGCTCAAGGCTCATGGACTTGCAGTCGGTCTTCCCTCAGATGCCGACATGGGTAACAGTGAGGTAGGACATAACGCAATGGGCTGCGGAAGGGTATTCGCACAGGGTGCTGCCCTTGTCAGCAATTCAATCTCATCAGGTGCCATGTTCAAGGGTGCAACCTGGGTAAAGCTCGTGGAGAACTGCAAAAAGAACAACTCCACACTTCATTTCATCGGTCTTCTTTCCGACGGTAACGTCCACTCTCATATTGACCACCTCAAGGCAATGGTTAAGGAAGCCAAGGCAGAGGGTGTGAAGAAGGTAAGGGTACACGCCCTTCTCGACGGAAGGGATGTGGGTGAGGTTTCAGCCCTCGATTACTTCGATCCCTTTGCAGCATACCTTGCAGAGCTCAGCGATGAGAACTTCGATGCCAGAATCGCATCAGGCGGCGGAAGAATGGTCATCACCATGGACCGCTACAATGCCAACTGGGATATGGTCAGAAAGGGCTGGGAAACTCACGTCCTCGGTGAAGGCAGACAGTTTGCTTCAGCTCACGAGGCAATCGAGACCCTCAGGGCAGAGACAGGTGCCATCGACCAGGATCTTCCTCCCTTCGTAATTGCAGAGAACGGCAAGCCTGTCGGAACGATCGAGGACGGCGACTCAGTCATCCTCTTCAACTTCCGCGGTGACAGGGCCCTCGAGATCACAAAGGCATTTGAAGCAGAAGACCTTAAGGAGTTTGACAGGAAGAGAAAGCCCCAGGTTGAATATGCAGGCATGATGGAATATGACGGAGACCTCCACGTTCCCGCCCAGTACCTTGTATCACCTCCTTCAATCGACAGGACGATGGCAGAGTACCTCTGCAAAACCGGAATCAGGCAGTTCTCAATTTCCGAGACTCAGAAGTTCGGACATGTCACCTACTTCTTCAACGGTAACAAGACAGGCAAGTTCGATGAGAAGCTTGAAGAGTATGTCGAGATTCCTTCAGACATCGTTCCCTTCGAGGAAAGGCCCTGGATGAAGTGTGCCGAGATCGCTGACAGAGTCATCGCTGAGGTTGAAAGCGGCAAGTGGGATCTCATCAAGCTCAACTTCCCCAACGGAGACATGGTAGGTCACACAGGTGTCTTTGAAGCAGTCGTATGCTCAATGGAGGCCATGGATCTCCAGATCGGCAGGATCTGGGATGCAATCAGGAAGGCCGGCGGTGTCATGGTCGTCACTGCAGACCACGGTAATGCCGATGACATGTATGAGCATGGCAAGGACGGATCACTCAAGCTCAAGAAGGACGGAGAGCCCAAGAGCAAGACATCCCACTCTCTCAACCCCGTACCGTGCATCATCTGCGATTCAGCTTACAACGGAGAGTATTCGAAGGAGCTTAAGACAGGTCTCGGAATCTCATCCATTCCCGCAACCCTCATGAACCTCCTTGGTTATGACGCACCGGAGGATTACGATCCTTCCGTGATCACACTGAACTGATCGGTAAATCAGCAATTACACCGGCATGGGAAACCGTGCCGGTTTTTTAACAGGAAAAACATACATGTCATTTGAGAGTGCATATTCGTATCTGAAGGAAAGAGGATTTTCTGACAGGGTAATAACTTTTGATGTATCAACTGCCACCGTGGCGCTGGCTGCGGAGGCTCTTCATACAGAGGAGTGCAGGATAGCGAAGACCCTGGGATTTCTCCTCTCGGATGGCCCGATCCTGGTCGTGATGGCAGGAGATGCCAGGGCTGATAACAGAAAGTACAGGAATACCTTTCATGAAAAGGCCCACATGCTTTCCTATGAGGATGCGGTGGAGAAAATAGGACATGCCCCGGGAGGCGTATGCCCGTTCGGGGTGAAGGAAGGTGTAAGAATATTCCTTGATGTCACGCTGAAAAAGTATGATACGGTATTCCCCGCCGTGGGAAGCAGCAACAGTGCGGTCAGGCTTACGCCCAATGAGCTTGAGAGCCTGCTTCCTGATGCACGGTGGGTGGATATAGCTAAGGATCAGTAACCGTCAGGTCCTACGAGACAAAGCATCAGAGCTCCGATTGCCATCATCACCATTCCGATGATGTTGGTGATCAGGAAGCTGTTTGAAAGCATTATCATGAACTGACCGATGGAAATGAACAGGAAGGTCAGGAATCTCTTTATCTTATAGACCTCCCTGTCCCTGAGAAATGCCAGAAAGTATGTGATGTTCGCAAGTATCAGCACTACCAGCACGCACATCGTAAAGAACTGGTTGTGCCTGTTTCCTGAAGGATTAAGTTCATCCACCGGGATGAGGAATGCTACCATGAAGGAAGCAATTACCGAGAACGTGATGTAGAGTGACATTTTCGACATCGAATCCCGCTGCAGGTTGATTATGGCCGCAAAGAACAGCGATACGGCGGCGGACAGGAAGATACCCCTCATAATCGTCACTGATACATAGTAGGAAATCATGTACGTCCCGAAGTAGTCGTAGAACGATGGAACTATCACAAGGGATTCCATCGTCGTGAAAAGCAGAAAGAGCGGTATGAGGGCACCCTCAACCGCTTCTGACTGGTGTTTCACCCTAAGTACGATGGATGGGACAAGCGTAGTCAGGACTATCGTCAGCTTGGGGATCACCTCCAGGAAAATGAAAAGGCTGTCATCTGAAATGTACATCACATAACCCATCCAGGAGAGGATGGCAACAGCCAGGATCGACATACAGATCTGAATGGTGGAGATGACCTTTGCGGTATTGCTTGTAGTCACTACAGAATGTCCTTATAAGGCGGTTTGATATCGGTGCTGATGAACCTGGATGAAACCACCTGACCCAGCATCATGATCTGTGCATCGAGCAGGATGGCAAGACCGTTCACAAGGGGAAGCAGACCGAGAACAGTCATTTCCGCCCCATAGAGGGAAATGCCGGACATGCGGAAGACGATGAGCAGGGAGAACATCACTTCAAAGCCTGTTGCCATCGATGTGGTGAAGGAAGCGAGGCATGAGAACAGGGCAATGATAATGGCCGTCCTGATGTCGGGGGCCGCACCCGTTACCGAGGTGATCAGGGCAAGTGCCGAAAGAGTGGTAATGGCAGCTGTTCCTGCCCTTCCCGTCATGGTGTAAAGGGGAACGGTGGTAGCCGCCACTCTCTTCTGTACTCCGTTACTGTGCCTTCCGGTTGCTTCCGCAATCGGAGCGACTGTGAGGATGTTTGAGGTGGTAAGACCCGCAACCATTGCCGACAGGGATCTGAATGTATCCCTGTACGGGTTCCTTTTGCCCTTTGTGAAAATGGCATAGAGTAGAGGAAGCAGTATGAGCGAGAGAATCGCGGTCACTGCAATGAATGAAAGCACGAAAGCCGGTGCCACGAACACTGTCTTTTCCTGATACAGCTCTGTGAAGAACTGGGCGGAAGCGATGTATACGATAATGTAGCTGAATACGGTATACGTCCTGGAAAGCCTGAACATCACTTCACTGAATGAGTTTATCGTCATGTATGCCGGTTTGATAACATCGGCGTTGGGCTTGAGGGCATATCCGAAAATCCATGCCAGGATTACGATGGGAAGAATGAAGCCCGTGGCGGTTGCCATGGAATAGTAAACATTGCTCATTATGAGCTGCTGTCCGGCGGAAGTGAACACTGATGAGAGAAAGGTATCAGGCAGTGAATCATATCCGGCCGTTGATGAAACAGGGAATGTTACCGGGCGGAGAGTGAAGAGAAGCGCTGCGGCAAGGGGAAGCAGCACTGCTGTGACTGCCGACCAGGAAATTACACCTGCAAGGCTCTTCCCTCCCAGACCATCCTTTCTCAGGGATGCGACTCCGGCTGAGAAGCCGATAAGGACCAGTGGAATGAACAGAAGTATTCCGATACTCCCCACTAGGCCTGACAGCGTTGTCAGTATGGAGCTGATGTAAACACTGTCACCAAATAACAATGTGGTGGCGATTCCCATGAAAAGGGCTGCCAGATAAGTGATCCAGGTCTTCATATTGAAAAAGATTACTCCAATAGCCCCCATAAGTCAATTTTATGAGGGCTATATGTCTTTATTACTGTCCGAGCAGGTTGTCCAGCTTATATTCGGCAAGGGCTTCCTTCTCAAGAAGTTCATCTATGTATTCATCCGCACTGAACTTTCCCTTTACTCCGTTTACGGTCACGTAGGAGAGTGCCGAGAGAACGATGAGGGTCTGCATGAGCTCCTTGTTATACCAGGTGACACCCTGATATTCATTGCACTTTACACAGGCTCTTATCTCACTGTCCTTCAGGATCTCCCTGAGCATTCCGACAGCGGTCCGGTCCTCCGCCCTGAACATGATGTGACCTAGGATGGAGAAGAGTGCGCCGAAGTGGATGACCTGGTGGAAATCCTGTTCATTGAGCTTAAGCGCATTTCTTCTTTCGTCGAAGAAATAGTTCATGAGTATCCTGTCACAGGCGGTGAGGGCTGCCTTGGCATTACAGGTTTCCTCATCGATGAAGGGCTTGAGTGTGATGGCTACCGCGATGATGACGGGAAGTTCGGGGGCAATCCTGGCATAGGCTGCAAATGCCTTCCTGCCTCTGGGTGCCTTCATTGCCTTGCTGAGGTTGCCGATCTGCCTGATCATGGTTTCGGGACTGATCTCGACAGGCATCTGATAAAGCTGTGCCCTGAGTGCTTCGTCAAAGGTTTCGCTTTCCCCTACGAGATGGGTGTAGGTCTCGGCAATCGTCAGAAGCAGGGTCTTCTCATTGTGAACCGTTGAATTGGCGAAGATGATCTGGGACAGACTCTTGAAGAAGAACTGACCTCTGAAGTTCTCAAGGAGCCTGAAGAGCGGCTTGAGCCTGAGAAGGGCGACCGCGATGTTGATGTTGGGAACACCGCTGCCGTTAAGGAAGTTGCAGAGGTTTTCATAGGAACCGTCGGTATCCTCGACCTCCCTTATGTTCCAGAGCACCAGACTGTCATAGCCGTCGATGGTGAAGCTGTAGCCTTCCTCGAAGAACTTCATTGAAGGAGTGATGTATGTGAGACCGTCTGAGAAGTTCTCATAGATCACGTATCTCCTTCCGCTGAAGGTAAGTCCGAGGTTGTCGGCCAGTGAGATGCACTCGGTGTGCCTGTCATCACCCTTTCTGAGCTTGGGGGCGGAAACCTTGATGTTTGCGCTGACCCTCTCGTACTGGTTATTCACGATTACGAGATTGCGTTCATCCCTGTCTCCGTTGACGTAGGCGAAGATGGATTCCTCAACACCGCTCATGCCGTAAGCATCGTAGATGTTGAAGTGCTCGACACCGCTGAAGAGGTAACGCTTCCTGAGCAGGGGGAAGATCTTCCTGTAGTGCTCTGAGATGATCCATTCATTGGGTGTCTCGTTCCAGTATGCCCTCTTGTACTCCATTCCGTACTTCTCGCGGAAGCCCTCGATCTGTCCATGTCCGAACATGGGAAGACCGGGAAGCGTGGAGAGGATAGTACAGATGCTGAAGTATCTGTTTCCGTCACCGAACTGGGCTATGGCCGTTTCCTCATCGGGGTTGTTCATGAAGTTGACATAGCGCTTGAGAATTTCAGGCTCATAGGCAAGAGTGTTCTTTATGGCAAGGCGGTACTTCTGGTTCTCCTGGTTCTTGAGCATGTTCATGAACGCGGAGTTGTAAACACGGTGCATGCCCAGTGTTCTTACGAAGTATCCCTCGAGCATCCAGAAGGCCTCAGCCAGCAGGAGAGTGTCAGGCACTTCCTTTGCGATCCTGTCAACGACCTCACGCCAGAATTCCTGCGGGATCCTCCTGTTGAATTCCTCATCGCTCATTGCATAGACGAATCTTCCCGCAATGTCTCCGCCTGTACCCGGCTTGGGGTACCAAAGCCTCTGAATATGGCGCTTTGCCAGGGTCATTGCCGCATCGAAGCGGATGATCGGGAAGTTCCTGGCAACATGAAGAATTTTCTGAATGACAGCCTCACGGGTAGTGGGATTGAGATAATCGAGCTGTGCAGTGTCGTTCCAGGGCATCGATGTACCATCATTACCATGGAAAACATACTTGGTTTCACCAGTTCTCTTATCCCTGCGGCGGAATGTTACCGCTGCATCGGTCCTGCTGAAGTAGTGGTCCTCAAGCTTGATCTCGATGTCGGGATTCGTTGAGAGATCGGGACCGTTGAAGGTGTATGACGGGAACGGGGAGTAATCCTGTGAAACGAAGTATTCGGGATGCTCATACATCCAGTTGCTGTCCAGACCGGTGTGGTTGGGAACCATGTCGGAAGCCAGGCGGATTCCTCTCTGCTGACATCTCTTCCTGAGATTTTCCAGTGCTGGCCAGCCGCCTATGGATGCAGCAATCTCATAGTCCTTCAGGGAGTATGCGGAAGCATCGGCATCGGGGTTTCCGCAGAGGATCTTTATTTCCTTGGAGGCCGAGCTTCTCTCCCAGAGTCCGATGAGCCAGAGGGCGGTAAATCCGCGCTCTGCAAGCAGGTCGAGCTCATGATCGGGAATCTGATCAAGGGTCTTTATCTCCCTGTGGTACCACTTTGAAAGCTGATCAAGCCATACGAGCGTGCACTTTGCGATCATGACGACGCGTGGCATCCAGTTTGTATCGGCACTGAAGGCTTCATATTCATTGCTGAGACCTGAGTAGTCGGGCACTTCCATTACGGGTGCGGGACCGCCGCCTCCGTTGAAGGTACCGTGGTCCTTCTCCTCCTGGGCAATGAAGTCGAGGCCTGACTGCAGAAGGAGCTTGATGTCTTCGGGAAGAATGAAGCTCCACTCCCTGAGAATGAACCTCAGCTGATCAGAGAGGCTGTTGGGGAAGAGACGGCCCGGACGTGTGAGGAACTCGAAGATGTCGTCCTCATCGAAGCCGGTTATCTTCCTGCCCTTTGAGTAGCTTCCCAGCAGGGACTGAAGTCCTTTGAAGCCCTGCGGGAAGGTTATGCCTTCCGGCTGGACGAACGGCTTTGACGCCTTCACGAGCGCAGGGTTCTGAAGCATTATCTGATGGATGAAGAAGCCTCTCAGGTCCTCTTCCGTCTCATAAATCCTGTCAGGATTCACTGATTCAAGCAGAGGGGAGGGAAAGTTGGTCCTGTAGTATCTGACCACGTCACCCATCGTTTCGTCATTAAGTACAAGCGGTGTGATCCTTGAGAAAAGATCGGGGTTGTTTTCCTTTAAATATGTGGTGAGTACGCTCTGATAGAGCAGATGGAGTACTGCCACCGTGTGAAGCTTACCCGCACTTACGTACTCTTCCGAGTCACCTTCCCTCTTCACAAGCTCATTGTACCTGAAAGCAATTTCATTGGCTTCATTATAAATTTTCTGAAGATCAAACTGCGTGATGAACACGGGTGCAGTCAGATTCAGTTTTTCCCTAATGAATCTTGATATACGAAAATCGTGCTGTTGCATGTTTAAACACCTCTTTGCTGGATAGTATCAGGATATCAGAAAAATACTGAGTTGGATACAAACAATTACAATTTTATGTCTGTCTGGACTGTCGGAAATGAGGAAAAAACAGACTTAAGCCTGACTGTCAGCTGATTAAGCTTTACCGTCTCTTCCTTCGTGAAAGGGGATGTCACGAAAACCCTCACATCTCCATGAACCGGACGTCCTATCCCGATTCTGAGGCGCCAGAACCGGTCACTTCCCATTCTTTCCCTGATGCTCCTGAGTCCGTTGTGTCCCTGCAGGCCTCCTCCCTGCTGGTAGCGGGCACATCCGAGAGGCAGTTCCAGGTCGTCGTGTACGACAAGAATTTCCTCGGGCCTGATCCTGAAAAAAGAAGCTGCCTCGCTGACGCAGGTTCCTGAGGCGTTCATGTATGTGAGAGGCTTCACATACATCACCCCGCCTTCCTTTGCGAAGGCTCCGTGAAACTTGACTGACCACTGCAGATGGGAAAAGAGTTCATCGGCAACGATGAAACCGGCGTTGTGTCTTGTTTTTTCATATTCCTTTGTGGGGTTTCCCAGAAATGCCACGAGCTTTATCATGAAGAAAGATTATATTAGGAAAGAGGAGTAATGACTATGTATAACCTCTCTGTATATGTCCCCGGGACTCATCTGGATGCCGTCAGGGAAGCCCTTTTCAGTGCCGGAGCCGGAGCAATCGGTGCCTATGACCGCTGCTGCTGGGTTACTGAAGGAACAGGGCAGTTCCGCCCCTTGGCCGGAAGCGATGCCTTCATCGGCAGTGTGGGGGAGGACACCTTCGTCCGGGAATATAAACTGGAGATCACCATGGAGGACAGTGTCCTTGAAAAGGCCGTGGAGGCACTCCTTAAAGCCCATCCCTATGAGACACCCGCCTACGGGTTTTACAGGTTCGATCCCCCCTTTGGTATGAAATAAAATAATACTTGTGGATAAAAAATGCGATGATAAACTGTCTCATAAGGAGACGTAACAATTGTCACACATTCTGCTGATGCATGGTGGTGCCCCCACCGCAGTGATCAACGCATCACTTTACGGAGCCGTCAGGGAAGCTCAGGAGAGCGGTTTCGACGGGAGGATTCTTGCTGCCCGGGGAGGAACGGGCGGTTTTCTCAGGGAAAGCTTCATTGATCTTTCCTCCAGACCTGACAGCGATATAGAGGCACTGAAGCATTCACCCGGAAGTGCGATAGGCAGCGGCAGGGATCATCTGGAGAGTGAGGACTATGACAGGATGATCGAGCTTTGCCGGAAACATGACATCTCAAGGGTCCTCCTGACCGGAGGAAACGGCACGATGGACACATGCAGGAAGCTTTCCGTGGCCGCAAAGGGCAGCGGTGTCACAGTGACCGGTATTCCCAAAACCATGGATAATGACCTTTCCGTGACCGACCACAGTCCCGGCTTCGGTTCAGCCGCCAGGTATCTGGCAGGCTCCGTGAGGGAGGTTGCCTATGACGTGAAAGGACTTCCCATACATGTTGTCGTCATTGAGACCTTCGGCCGCGATGCCGGATGGCTCACCGCATCGGGAGTCTTTGCCTCCACCGGACGGGGAAGCGCTCCGGACATGGTTCTACTTCCGGAAGTTGCCTTCGACGAGGAAAAGTTCCTTAAAAGGGCCGAAGAGCTCTTCCGCGCCAAGGGCGGCGTGATCGTGCTGGCCAGTGAAGGACTGAAGGGCAGGGACGGAAAGCCCATCGTGGAACCTATTTTCAGTGTAGGAAGGAGCATTTACTTCGGGGATGTATCAGCACATCTTGCCAATCTCATAATAAGAAAACTCGGAATAAAGGCCAGAAGTGAGAAGCCCGGAATTCTGGGCCGCTGCAGCGAAAAGTGGGTTTCTCTCTCTGACAGGGAGGAAGCCGTTGCCTGCGGAAGGGTGTCGATGAGAGCGGCACTTAATGGCCTGAACGGGTATATGAGCATCATAAAAAGAGAAGATTGTCCTGAATACAGGGTATCGTTTGATGCAGTACCCATCAGGGATGAGATACTTAAGGAAAGGACCGTGCCCCTGGAGTGGATCGACAGTGATGCCTTTTCCATGAAGCAGGAATTCATCAATTACGCGGCCCCGCTCGTCGGAGGCGGACTCGGAGAGTTCGTATCGTTTATATAAGGAGGAATGAAAATGGATGTAAGGTTTTATCATACTGAGCCGGAGGAACTTAAGAACGGAAAGATTCCAGTTAAGCTGCTCGGTGACAGCGGTGAGGTTTTCTATGAAATCGCCCTGGACATGATCAGGGAAATCGAAAAAAACAACAGGGACGGAAAAAGAACCGTCTTCATCGTTCCCGTGGGTCCTGTAGGTCAGTACCCGATCTTCGTGCGTCTCGTGAACGAAAGAAGGATCAGCCTTAAAAATGTCTGGTTCATCAACATGGATGAGTATCTTACTGATGATGAGAAGTACATCGACTCCTCATCCCCGCTTTCATTCCATGGCTTCATGGACCGTACGGTCTACTCTAAAATCGATCCCGAGCTGGTCATGAGTCCCGATCAGAGGATCTTCCCCGATCCTGAAAACGTGAAGGCCGTCCCTGAGCTCATCGAAAGACTCGGAGGCGTGGACATCGCCTTCGGTGGAATCGGGATAAACGGCCACCTTGCCTTCAATGAGGCTGAGGATGTCACTGCAGAGGAGTTTGCGGGACGGATGACCCGTGTGCTTTCAATCAGCCGTGAAACGGTGACCGCAAATGCCATCGGTGATCTGAACGGTGCGATCGACGCAATGCCGAAGAAGGCCGTCACGATCGGAATAAAGGAAATCCTCAGTGCCAGAAAGGTCCGTCTGGGCGTATTCCGTGACTGGCACCGCTCCGTCATAAGAAGGGCAGTCTTCGGTGAAAGGACGGGAGCCTTCCCTGTGACTCTCGCACAGGATCATTCCGATGCGATGATTTACGTGAACGCCAATGCGGCAAAGAGACCCTTCTAGAATGGTAATATCTTCCAGAAATACTGTCTCGGAGGGACGCTTCGTCCCTCTGGACATTGAATATGAAAACGGCATCATAACTGCCCTGAGGCCGTATGGCACATCGGAACATATCGATGCCGATTACGGGGATGATCCCATATATCCGGGATTCATCGACATTCATACCCATGGCGGTGACATGATCGACGTGAACCACCTCACCTGTTATGAGGATGCGGACAGACTGTCCCGCTTCTATGCAGCCCATGGGGTTACCTCATTCACCCCGTCAGTCATGACCGATACCCGGGAACAGACGGAAAACCTCCTCCTTATCCTTAAGGATGCGATCGAAAGGGGTGTAAGCGGCGCCACCATTGAGGGAATCCATCTGGAGGGACCGTTCCTGGCGATGGAGTATAAGGGTGCGATGCCCGATTACCTCATCAGGAACGGAGATCCGCAGCTTTTCGATCACTATCAGGAAGTAAGCGGCGGCCATGTCATCTACATTACCGTAGCCCCCGAGATCGAGGGAGGGATGGAGCTCATAAGACACATCAGGAAAAAGGGCGGAGTGACCATAGCCATGGGACACTCAGCCGCGGAATATGAGACTGCCGTCGAGGCAGTGAAGTGCGGCGTCACCGCATCAACCCATCTTTTCAATGCGATGAAGCTGTTCCACATGCACCGCCCCGCCATATCCGGAGCGTCCCTCACCGAGGATGAGGTCTATACCGAGATAATTTCTGACGGCTTCCATCTTCACCCTGCCACCGTCAGACTGGTCCTGAAGACAAAGGGCCTGAATAAGGTTGTTGCCATCAGCGATTCGATAATGGCGGCAGGCCTTCCCGACGGAAACTATCAGCTCGGAGTCAATCCCGTGGTGGTTAAGGACGGGGATGCAAAGCTTTTGAATGGAGTAAGGGCAGGAAGCACGCTGACGCTTGAAAGGGCACTGAGAAAGCTCATTGAGTTCACGGGACTTTCAGGTGCTGAGCTTTCACCGGTATTAAGCCTGAACCAGGCACGTCTGCTTTCACTTGGCAGCAAGGGTGAGATAAGGCAGGGAGCCGAGGCATCCTTTGCCGTACTGGATAAGGACGGTGCTGTCAGGGAAACGATAGTAAAAGGAAAGAGTGTATATAAAAAGGAGGAAACAAGATGAGTCTGGTACCACTGAGACCGATTCTGGATGCGACGGACAAGTATTCCTATGCACAGGGGGCTTTCAACGTAAATGCGGTCTGTCAGGCCGAGGCCGTGATAAGGATTCACGAGCTCTTCAGATCCCCGGCGATCCTGCAGGGTGCGGATCTGGCTAATGGCTTCATGGGAGGGCGTACCGATTTCATGAATGCCACGATCGAGGACAAGAAGATCGGAGCCAGGAACATTGCCGCAGCGGTAAAGAAGTTCGCTGAAAACAGTCCTATACCTATTGCGCTTCATCTTGATCACGGCCGTGATTTCGATTCGGTAAAGGCGGCAATTGACGGCGGATACACATCCGTCATGATCGACGGTTCATCCCTCCCGCTCAAGGATAACATCGAGCTTACCAGGGAAGTCGTGAAGTATGCCCATGAGCGCGGCGTTACCGTTGAAGGCGAACTTGGTGTGCTTGCAGGCGTTGAGGACCATGTGTTCTCCGAAGGCTCCACATACACAAACCCGATGGATGCGATCCGTTTCTTTAAGGAAACCGGAACAGATGCACTGGCCATTTCCTACGGAACTATGCACGGTGCGAACAAGGGAAAGAATGCCGTGGTCAGAAAGGAAATTGCAATTGCGGTCAAGGAGTGCATGCGCCATGAGCACATCCAGGGCGTGCTGGTTTCCCATGGTTCATCCACAGTTCCAAAATACATCGTGGATGAGATCAACGCGCTGGGCGGAAACATCCAGAATGCATACGGCATTCCCGTTGAGCAGCTCATCGAAGTAAGCCACCTCGGTATCGGAAAGATCAACGTGGATACGGACATCAGGCTTGCGGTCACCAGGAACATCAGGGAGTTCTTCGTGAACAATCCCTCCTACAGGAGCGATGAGCACATCGGACCCATCTGGGAGCTCATGGAAAAGAACCGGGCTGCCTTTGATCCCAGGGTTTTCCTGCCACCCGTGATGGACACCGTCATGTATGGTAATGTCCCCTCAGAGAGCGTGCAGATCCTCACTGATCTCATCAGAAAGGGTGTAATGGAGGTCGTAGGTACCCTCATTGTTCAGTTCGGCAGTGTCGGAAAAGCCGGGCTTGTTGAGGTTAAGTCACTGGATGAAATGGCTGAGTTCTACAGGAAGAAGGATTAAAAAAATTCATACTATGCAACTCGCCATGGTGGTGTAAAGTTTAAGTGAAACAATTCGTAGGAGAGAATTTTTTATGTCAGATCAGAAAGATAAGCTGAAGGGCGGACTCTCGGAGAAGGCAAAGAGCAGAGTGTGGCTCGCCATATCCCTTCTCACGGCGCTGGCTTTATGGACACTTCTGTCTGTCCTTCCCAAGACATCCAGAAGCTTCCCCAACCTTATCGTCACGCTGCAGCAGATTCCCGTGATGATCGAGAGGGGTGTACTGTTCAAGGATATCGCCAGCAGTATGATCAGCGTCACGGCCGGTTATGCACTCGGCTTTGTCATCGCACTGCCCGTTGCCATTCTGATGGCATGGTATAAACCCGTAAGGAACATCATTGAGCCGTGGATCCAGTTCGTCAGGAACATCCCGCCCCTTGCATATGTCCCCCTGATCGTAATCACTGCGGGTGTCGGAAGAAAGCCCCAGATCATCGTCATCACAATCGCAACGTTCCTGACGATGTGCATCACGATCTATCAGGGAATCGTCAACATCGATGAGACCCTCATCAAGGCCGCACGCGTTCTCGGCGCGACCGACAAGGACATCTTCGTAAGGGTTCTTGCCCCGGCATCCCTCCCGTTCATCCTCACCGCAGTCCGCCTCGGTGCCTCCGTCGCCCTCACGACACTCATCGCCGCTGAGTCCACCGGAGCCTTTGCAGGACTGGGAATGAGAATACGAAGCCTCAACAACAACTTCGAGACCAAGCCGATGCTGCTGTACATAATCATTATCGGCATCATAGGCATAACGGTTGAGAAGCTCATCAAATTACTTGAAAGGAAGTTAACAGGATGGCAGGAGAAGAGAGAAATATAAAAGTTAAGATCGATAACGTCAAAAAGAGTTATCAGGGTCGTACCGGTGAGGTCATTGCCCTCAATGGCGTGAACCTCGACATCAAGGAAAACGAGTTCATCACCGTCGTAGGACCTTCGGGCTGCGGTAAGTCAACTCTTCTCAACATCATTGCAGGTCTCCTGGAGCCTACCAGCGGAAAGGTCATCTGTAACGGTAAGGAAGTGAAAGGTACCGGTCAGGACAGGGGTGTCGTATTCCAGCAGTATGCGCTCTTCCCCTGGCTCACGGTCCAGAAGAATGTTGAGTTCGCTCTCAACATGAAGGGAATCAAGGGTGCGGAGGCTGCCGAGATCGCAAAGAAGTACATCAAACTCGTCGATCTCGAGAAGTTCTGTGACCACTATCCCAAGGAGCTTTCCGGCGGTATGAAGCAGCGTGTGGCCATTGCCCGTGCCTATGCCGCAAATCCTGAGGTACTTCTCATGGATGAGCCCTTCGGTGCCCTCGACGCACAGACCAGGACACAGCTTCAGCAGGAGCTGCTCAACACCTGGGAGACCGAGAGAAAGACATGCTTCTTCATCACCCATGATGTAGATGAAGCCCTCATCCTCGGTCAGCGCGTGGTCATAATGTCCGCCCGCCCGGGCAGGATCAAGAACATAGTGGATGTGGACATTCCATATCCAAGGGATCAGGAGACGAAGATGAGTCCGCGTTTCCTGGAGCTTAAGAATCTGATCTGGTCTCAGGTATATCAGGAATACCTGGAAGTCAGGAAATAAAAGGAGTAGGAAAATGAAAAAAGTACTTACAGTCTGTCTGATCGCTCTCATCGCAGTTGCATCCGTATTTGCTCAGGGTGCAAGTGAAACAGCTTCCGAAGCAAAACTTCAGAAGGTCAGGGTTGCATATATGCCTAACTATGCATCTCTCTGTTCAGTCGTCGCAGGTATGGAAACAGGTGCCTTCGCAGAGGAAGGCCTCGAGGTTGAGCTCGTTGAATTCGCTGATGGTCCCACAATCATCGCAGCAATGGAATCCGGTTCAATCGATATCGGTTACATCGGTCACGGTGCACACAAGCTTTGCATCAACGGCAGGGCAAAGATCTTCGCAATGAGCCACGTCGGTAACGGTGATGCAGTCATCGCTCTCCAGAGCCATGGAATCAAGAGTGCCGCAGACCTCAAGGGCAAGAAAGTCGGTTATGCTTCCGGTACATCTTCCGAGACAATCCTCAAGTGGACTCTCGAGAGTGTCGGTCTCACGATGAATGACATTCAGGCTATGGAAATGGACGCTTCCGGTATCGTATCCGCAATGAACAGCGGCTCACTCGATGCATGTGCAGCATGGTCTCCCTCAACCTTCATCATCCTCGAGGCAGGCAAAGGCGATGCAGTCAAGCTTTCCGATAACCTCACATTCTCTGACAGAACCGCTTCCATTTCATCCTGGATCGTAATGGACAAGTTCGCAAAGGAGAACAGGGATACTCTCATCAGATACACCAGGGCTCTCTACAAGGGTATGGACTACAGGGCTGCAAACGTTGAGGAAACATGTAAGGCAGTTGCAAAGGCAATCGGTTCTTCCTTCGACACAATGTGGGCTCAGAGAGGTGATGCTGAGTGGATCACATCCGCAGAACTCATCCAGCAGGTCAAGGACGGCTCAATGGAGAAGCTCTACGAGACACAGAAAGTCGGTTTCGGCGATGCCGCTGACCAGAGTGCAAAGGTCTCTGATTACGTTCTCTTCGACGTCATGCTTGAAGCTGCGAAATAATCAGTTATAATCTTTAATAAGGCCCGATGCAGAGATGCCTTGGGCCTGTATCTATTTAAGGGGGTGTGCGGATTGCTCTTTCTGCTGATCCTGGGGATTCTTGTCTCGTCAGTGATAATCCTTGCCGTGAAAAAGAATGCAAGGTCGGTCCTGCTCACCGCAATGAGCTTCACGCTCCTGTTTTTTCATGTATCCATTCTGATTTACATTGCAAAGAAGGGCGGCATTTCCAGGGAAATGTCGACGCTGCTTTTCATAAACAAAAGTTTCAGGAACGCACTCCAGTACACCATCCTCACGCTTAATCAGCTGGGATACTGCATCGCCCTGGGGCGATACATCTTCCCTCCGCTCCTGCTGTGGTGTGCATGCTCCTTCTCATACTTCCCGCTGGCAGTGAAACTGAAAAGAAGGCCATATCCGCTATTCATAATCCCGGTACTTTATCTGGTGGCATACTACCCTGAAGTCTTCAGGCTTTTCATTTCAGTAAATCCATCATTGCTTGTCTTCTTCGTCCGCAGTTCACAGGTCTGGATCATAATGTACATAGTTATGACCGTCGTTGTCATGCTCTATGAATACAGGGAGATAACTGCCGCATTCTTCAAGCGCCGCTTCGTGTCAAAGTGCATGCTGCTCTTCTCCCTCGGAGTGCTCTACTCCATATTCGCGGTTCAGGATCCGGGACAGGTATATCTCTTCTATCAGAACGACTACATGTGGATGATGGGGCTTTGGTTCCTGAGCAGGAACATCAACGTGACGCTGTATACCTTCGTGGGAATTATCTGCATCGTTTCCGCGGCCATCGGATTCTTCTCATTTCTCCGCTATGCGCAGATTCAGTGGGATGAGGAACGGGAGGAAGCCGTACTGAAGCGGAAGGGCATGGTTGCCTATCAGGGGGCCGGCATTTTCATCCACGGGATCAAGAATGAGCTCATTGCAAGCCGTGTCCTCATGAAGAGACTGTCCTCAAAGTATGGGGATGATGAGGATCTGAAGACCCTGTCCTCAATCAACGACCGCCTCATCAACAGACTGACCGGGCTGTATTCCTCCTTCAGAAGTGAGAAATACCGGCTTATTCCGCTGAATGCCGAGCAGATAGTCTCGCTTACGCTTGAGAAATTCTATCATAAATATCCGGGAGCTCCCGTCAGGATCAAGAACCTTTCCTACGGGATGTCGGTCCTTGGGGATGCGGAAGCCCTTTCAGAGGCCATTTACAACATCCTCATCAACGCATATGAGGCCAATGCCGACAACGGAAAGGCCGATGTCCCCGTGACTCTTACACTCCGCCGTGAACGTCTCTGGATATCGGTGACCGTAACGGACAGCGGAAAGGGCATAGGCAAAAAAGAGGGAAAACTCATTTATGAGCCGTTCTATTCAACCAAGAACAGTGCCACCTCGTGGGGAATGGGTATGTACTATACCCGGAGCATTATCAGGAACCACATGGGTTCCATCAGATTCGAAAGCAGTAAGGAAGGAACTTCCTTCATAATAATGCTGCCGCGTTACGGCAGGGATATCAGCCTGAGGTGGGAAGTATGACGGTTCTTATCGCGGAAGACATGGATATCCTGAGACAGGATATCAGGGAAACCCTGGAGAAGACAGGGGAGATCACGGTCGTAGCTGAAGCAGCCTCCGGTAAGGCTGCCCTGGAGGAATACCTCCTCCATAGGCCCGACATAGTCCTTATGGACATCGAGATGGAGTCCAAAACCGCGGGAATTGAAGCCGCTGAGAAGATACTGGAGAAAGATTCCGGTGCCAGGATCATCTATCTCACAAGTCATGACAGTGATGAAATAATCGTGAGTGCCCTTGCCACCGGAGCCCGTGACTACGTCGTCAAGGGGTGCGGTGATGATGTGCTGATTTCCCATATAAAATCGGTGATGGATGGTTCATGCAATCTGGACAGCCGGGTTCAGGCCGTACTCATGGGGGAATACAGCCGGGTTAAGAAGCAGGAAAAGGGCCTTCTGTACTTTGTTGAGAACCTAAGCCGGCTCACTCCGGTGGAGAGGGAGCTTATCACACTGCTCATTAAAGGTTACAGGATCAGGGAAATTGCCGATAAGCGCAATGTCGAGATAGTTACCGTTAAGTCCCAGATCAGGACTCTTCTCCAGAAGGTGGGACTCAGCAGGACAAAGGAGCTTGTGAAAATAATTGAGGAGCTGGGACTCTCCTATCTGTTCACCTAGAGTGGATGACTCCCTTTCTGGGACACTCGGAGGCAAGCGGACACTCGGAGCAGAGCGGTGAGACCGGAAGACAGATGTTCTGTCCATAGGCGACAAGCAGCTCGTTCAGAGGTATCCAGAACCTTCTGGGCAGGAGGCTTTCCAGTGCATCCACACTCTCTTCGGGTGCCTTGGTCTCGATCCATCCCATTCTGTTCGCGATCTGATGGACATGACAGTCCACGCATACGGCATCGATGCCGTAGCCGAGATTGAGTGTCAGGTTGGCGGTCTTTATTCCCACACCCGGCAGCGAGAGAAGCTCTTCCTGGGTGGAGGGCACCTTACCTCCGAATCTTTCTATGAGCTCCTTTGAAACAGAGATGATGTTAAGTGCCTTCCGCTTGTAAAAGCCTGCTGGATAAATTGCCTTCTCTATCTCTTCCGGGCTCAGCTTTACCATTTCATGGGGTGTGTCTGCCAGTCGGAAAAGGCGTTCTGAGGCAGAGAGAGTCACATCGTCCTTCGTTCTGAGCGATATCAGTGTTGATATCAGGACGGTGAAGGGAGTATTGAATTTCATTGCGAGGAGGCTGACTGAAGGCAGCTGCCTTCTCTTCTTTTTCAGTGCTTCCTGAAAGGAAGCGAATACATAGTCGAAATACTTTTCATCTCTTTCCATAGCAGTCATTATTTCAGAAGGCGTCAGGGTTTTCAACTTGCATTTGTTGACCGAAGATGGAAAACAACATAGCATATCAGACTATGATAGTAATCCTTAAGCAGGGCATCACAGCCCAGGAAAAAGAAAAAGTCAAATCCTTCCTCACCGAAAGAGGTTTCATCGTAAGGGAGATAAAAGGAGAGCAGGAGACGGTACTCGGTGCCGTCGGAATGGCCCATGTTGATCCCAGGGAGGTGGAAATCCTTCCCGGTGTCGCATCAGTCGTTCCCATTTCCAAGCCATATAAGCTTGCATCCCGCGAGCTTAAGAAAGAAGACACGATCGTAAAGGTCGGAAACGTCAGTATCGGAGGCAACAGGGTTGCCATAATCGCGGGGCCATGCGCATGTGAGTGCCGCTCCCAGATCATGGAAATAGCTGCCTCGGTAAGGGAAGCAGGAGCCGTCATCCTCCGCGGAGGCGCCTTCAAGCCCCGTACAAGCCCATATTCCTTCCAGGGACTGGGAGAGGAGGGCCTCAGATACCTCAGGGAAGCCGGTGATAAGTACGGCATGCCCGTAACCACGGAAGTCGTTTCACCCAGGGATGTGGAGATGATGAAGTCATACATCGACATGTTCCAGATCGGTGCAAGAAACATGCAGAACTTCGAGCTTCTCAAGGAAGTTGGCAAAACCGGAATGCCCGTCCTTCTGAAGCGTGGTCTTTCCGCAACGATTGAGGAGTGGCTCATGGCCGCCGAGTATCTTATGGCCAACGGAACTGATCAGGTGGTGCTCTGCGAGAGGGGGATCAGGACCTTTGAGAAGGCAACCAGGAACACCCTTGACTGTTCAGCCATCCCCGTCGTCCAGAAGCTTACTCACCTCCCCGTGATCGGTGATCCGTCCCATGCAACCGGCATCAGGGACATGGTATCCCCGATGGCCCTGGCCCTTGTCGCGGCCGGTGCCTCAGGCATCATGGTAGAGGTTCACAACCATCCTGAAAAAGCCCTTTCAGACGGACCCCAGTCCCTCTATCCTTCCCAGTTCGAGAAACTCGTCAGGGACATTCAGGCACTCTGCCCCGTGGTCGGAAAATCCCTTGAGAGCGCACCCAGAATCATACCCGCCTCGATCACCGATGAAAGTGCCGGTGAAACCGTTCATGAGAGCAATAACGTCATTGCCTTCCAGGGCGAGCGCGGTGCCTTCAGTGAGCTTGCCGTCAGACGAACCTTTGATGAGGATGTGAAGGTGCTTCCATGTAAGTCCTTCAGGGATACATTTGAAGCCGTCAACAAGGGTAAGGCCCGCTATGCGGTCCTTCCTGTCGAGAATACCCTCGGCGGTACCATCTTCGATACACTCGACCTGCTCGGTGCATATCCCGGTCTCACGGTTGTCGGAGAGCAGCAGATCAGGATCATTCATAACCTTATTGTTAATCCCGGAACGAAGATTGAGGACATAAAGAAGGTTTACTCCCATCCCCAGGGCCTGGCCCAGTGTCAGGAATTCCTCAATACCGAGCTTAAGAATGCACGTCAGGAGCCGTTCTTCGATACCGCTGGCTCAGTATCCTACATAAAGGAAACCGGAGACATGACTGCCGCAGCCATCGCAGGAGCTCCTGCTGCCGCCTATAACAAGATGGAAATTCTGAAATCAGGAATTGAGACAAACCCCAGAAACTATACCCGTTTCTACGTTCTCTCTAGGGAAGAGAATGCCGAAGCATTCAAGTCCCAGTTCACCTCAGACATCGCATCACTGCTCTTCAGCGTGAGCGATGAATCCGGTGCCCTCTTCAGGGTGCTTCAGATTCTCTCGGACCATGGACTTAACATGAAGAAGCTTGAATCCCGTCCGATTCCCGGAAAGCCCTGGGAGTATTCATTCTTCGTAGAGGTTGAGATGAAGGATGAGGAAGAGTTCAGGAAGACACTTAAACTGTTAAGGGAAAAGACAGTTTCCCTCAGAGTCCTCGGAACCTTCAAGGGTGCTCACTGATACCGACAGGGCTGCCGCATAAAGGCAGCCCTTAATGCATAAAGACAGATAACTTGTCATCTATAAGGACTTTCCTGAAAACTCCATGTTTTGCATTCCGTAGCCGATACCCCATGATGTGACAATATGACAGGGCGAAGGAGAGTCGCCGGATTCTTCCCGAAAAGTGATGCGTTTCATGATCAGGAGCATCTGTTTTATCCATCTGTGAAGCAGCATACCTGAAAAAACGTGCAGTTTCCGGTTTATTATTAGTATGAGGAAACTTTACGTCATCATTATCATCTCATTACTTGTTTCATGCTCTGCTGAGCTGACTCATGAAGTTACCGTGTCTCTCAATGAGGAGCATTACTGGGAGTACCATACCGGAAGACCGATGTGGTACACACTGAAATACTTTGACGGGGAAAAAGTGAAACAGAAGACACTCTTTGCAGGCACCATGAAAGCCGAAATAACGGTTATTACCGGAAAGAGTGCCGTCTTTGCCGCCTATCCCCTGGGAACTCTTCATCCTGCAGGTGGAGGTTTCATGAGCGGTGATGAGGAAAATATCAGACTTCATTTCACTGACGGTCGTCTCTCTGAGCTGCTGCTGGAAGCCGCTGACATGAATCCGACACTCATGGGAAACCTGAATCCCAAAAGACTTTTCAGTGAAACGGGGATGTTCTTTGACAGTGAGGCACTCCTTGTTGACCTTCTCAACGGAGAGTACAAAGGGGAGGGGAAGTATAGGACAAAGACATATAAAGTGACACTCTCCGATATACCCAAGGGAAAGTAT
This sequence comes from Spirochaetales bacterium, assembly GCA_022788185.1. GTDB lineage: Bacteria > Spirochaetota > Spirochaetia > Sphaerochaetales > Sphaerochaetaceae > Bullifex. The sequence goes on from JALEVV010000063.1 coordinate 73,105, forward strand.
ATACCGGAGAGTGAATCATATCCCTTCTTCGAGATAAAGGATGAAGAGCTTTCCGTTACAGTATCCCTTCATCCCGGCCAGTACCGTTTCATGAATATATCAATGGCCATATTCCTGCTTGTGACCGTCAGTGCTGACGGCAGTGCGGAGTACAGGACTTACCAGGGGGATATCTGGTGAATCAGAGGTCGAAGCCGATCTGGATTCCAACGCCCCAGCGCGGGATCAGACGTCCGATCTTTACACTGTCATCCGTGGAATAGGAAAGATATTCACCGACTGCCTTGGGATTGTGAATGAACGTCACGCCTGAGAAGAAGTTTATACGGAATGTTGAATTACCCGTCCTGAATGCTCCTTCCGGAATGAACGTAAGACCAAGTTCCAGATCTGCTGCAAAGGATAAGAGCTTAGGTGTAACCAATGAATGGATTTTGTTCCTGACAGTTGATTCCTGTCCCTGCTCATCATAGACCGTATAGTCAGTTACCATATTCCACAGCTCCCTGACTTCCCAGCTCATGATACCGGCGGTAAGCTCTGCATATGGAGTCACGAATGCCTGTCTGGAATCGGCAAAGTCATAGCGTACACCCAGAAGGAGTGCCGAATATGATCTCTTGAACCTTGGATAGTTTTCAGGATTCATCATATTTTCCCAGTTTTTATAGGACGGGTTTCCTGACAGGAAGCGCGTTGAGGCAATGAGGGAGAAGCCTGTTCCCTTAATCGGGGCACCGACCCTTACATTATAGAAGGTATTGTTCAGCTGACTTGAAATACCCATTGAAAGGAACAGTTCACTTTCCTTCCAGGTGGACTTTTTGAAGAGTGACAGCACGTCAACGCTGATGACACCGTAGCCGAAGCCTGTGCGCAGTCTTGAGAAGTAATCAAATCTGATGAGCCCCGAATTCACTGAGAGGGTGAATATCGGTCCTTTAAGATACTCATAATAGATTTCCTGTGTCTTCCACCCCGATGCTGACTGGCAGAATGAGTAGCCAAGGCCCATTGTGAGTATATCGTTTTCCTTGCTGATAAGGCCAAGGACTCCATATACATGCTGCTTATAGCCAAAGCCAATGGCATTCATGAAGTCGGCCCTGGCTGAAATTGAAAGTAAGGATTCCCCGAACCTGAGGAGAAGACCGCCGACTTCCGCACTCATGTTAAGGGAAAGCTTTGCCATGTTTTTTCCCGGTGTCTCATAATCCACTTCCAGGGGAGCCGCGTTTATCAGCTTATGCAGCGTGTTCTGGAGAAAAGCATAGTTCTGGTCTCCTATGATGGAAACACCCGCTTCCGGACGGATCCAGATGTAGAAGTTATCGGTTACCAGCAGATCAAGCGGAAGACTGAAGAAAATCTGTGTGACATCATACCGTCCGTCGATCTTGTTTCCGTCACCCTCTGCGGAGAAATCGAGCGTGCTCCATCCGTTCTGCCAGCCTCTGTTGGTAATGGCCAGCATATTGACGTCAAGCCAGTAGGCAGGAGCTTCCACGTAGAAATGTTCGGAAAAACTGAGCTGGTCATCCATGTTGTAGGAAATATTTGCAAGCGCCCATTTATCATTACCCATTCCTATGTACAGGGACTCGGGAATCCAGGATGAAGGATCAGCGTATTCGCTGATGGAAATTGCGTATAGTCCTGCTACTGTCAGCAGTGCGGTAAGCAGCAATAAAATCAGTTTCTTCATGGTCAGATTATAGCGTAAGTGCTTTTACGATTGAAGACGAAATAGCGATTATGTAGAATATGTGGCATGGAATCATTAAGGGAATTATTCAGGATCGGATACGGTCCTTCTTCATCTCATACAATGGGGCCGCGTGCCGCCACCGAGCGCTTTCTTTCAGCATATCCCGATGCTCCTTCCTATCAGGCGGAGCTCTATGGCTCACTGGCCGCTACGGGAAAGGGACACCTTACCGACAGGGCGATAAGGGAAGTGTGTGAGAAGCACGGAAAGAAGGTCGAGATCCTCTGGTTTCCTGAAGTATTCAAACCATTCCATCCCAATGCACTCACGATGAAGGCATTGGGTGAGGATAGCTCTGTTCTCAGTGAGCAGACCTATTACTCCGTCGGGGGAGGAAAGATCGTGGAGGAGGGTGAGACCGATAAGGGCCCTGAATCGGTGTATCCGAAGGAGAAGTGCGGTACGATGTCCCGCCTTCTGAAATACTGCTCTGATGAAGGAATGCAGATCTGGGAGGTTGCACTTGAGTGCGAAGGACCAGATATCATCGATTACATAAAGGAAGTATGGATGGTAATGCAGGATGCCATCATTCGGGGCATAAACAACGAAGGTGTGCTTCCCGGAGGTCTCAAGCTTCAGAGAAAGGCTGCTTCCTGTTACACTAAGGCCCGTGATTTCTCAGGCCCCCTTGGCGGAACATCTCTTCCTCTTGCCTATGCCCTTGCCGTAAGCGAGGAAAATGCCGGAGGTGGCCAGATCGTCACCGCACCAACCTGCGGAAGCTGCGGTGTGCTTCCGAGCGTGCTCTATTACATGAAGAAGCAGTATGATCTCGGCGATGAGAGAATGATAAGGGCGCTCCTCACTGCCGGCATGATCGGGAACATAGTAAAGGAAAACGGTTCGATCTCCGGCGCAGAAGTTGGCTGTCAGGGTGAAGTCGGGGTTGCCTGCGCCATGGCAGGAGGTGCCGCCGCACAGCTGCTTGGAGGCTCAGTCTATCAGATCGAATACGCAGCCGAAATGGGACTTGAACACCATCTCGGACTTACCTGTGACCCTATGAAGGGACTTGTGCAGATTCCATGTATCGAAAGAAATGCGATGGCCGCCATGAGATCACTGGACCATGCGGTATTTGCCCTGATGTCCGACGGAAGGCACAAGGTGTCATTTGATGCCGCTGTGGAGGTAATGATGGAGACAGGACAGGCTCTCCCCTCACTGTACCGTGAAACAAGCATGGGTGGACTGGCTCTGCTGAAGTAGATTCATTTTTTATTCAGGATCAGTCTGCTTCCCCTGCCTTTTCCTTCTGATCTTATTGCATGTTTCTGTATCAGCTCTTCCACTGCCTGAGTGAATGATGTGGTAATGCCTTTGTATCCCAGTTTCAGGGCAAGATCCCTTCTTGACATTGGACCTGCAGTCAGGAATGCAATTATATTGTTTTTAAGATCCTTTCTTTCCATATTCTTTATGGAAGAGGGAATCGATACGGTAGAAGACGTGAATGCAGGATTAATCAGTATCCTTACCGTAAGCGATCTTCTTTCCGGATCGGTAATGAACAGAGGATTGGGGTTCCCATTATCATCGAGCGCTTCAATGGCCCTCGGAATACCCGTGTTCCTTCCTTCCGTAAGTCCAAGTTCCTTAAGGAAGTTTCCTATCCTTCTGTTCCTGTATTCACCTGTTGATCTGATATTCAGGGCTTCAATCATCTCTGCTGAGATGGACCTGTCCAGTCCGGGGAAACTTCTTATCTCAATATATTCCGGGGTGTTGATGACAGTAATGGGTTCACTGACCTGATAACTTCTGTGATATATGGCATTAGCCAGCAGTTCCTTTATTGCATCAATAGGATAATTTAATGTTCTTACTGTAATTATTTCATTATCAGTCTTTCGGATTTTCTCTTCTATTACGGAGTTTTTGATATATTCAATAGCACTTCTCAGCTGATTCTGCAGTGGCCCTGAAAACGTCCTTTCACTCATGTTGCGGCCTGTTGGATCCGGGATATCAGCAAATTCGATCCTTGCATATGGGAAATAGTCATTGATCTTTTCGGAGAACATCAGAAGGGCAATGTTTCTTGGCCTCAGGTTCTCATCAGGGCCGTAAAGCAGCTTCATATCCTGGGCAATATCCTTCTTGTCCCTGGTATCACATACATCATAAAGTCTGCTTTTTACCTCATATAGGTGTTCCTTAATCAGGTTCATTGAAATATCTTCAATGCTGGCAAAAGGGTTTTCCCTGTCATCAAAAGGAATGTGAGCCGATTTTTCAAAAAGTTCCTTAAGGCTGAATTTATCCGCCTGTATGGTTTTGGAGCCATGTCTTATGTAATACTGTTTTATGCTTTGTTCGCGGAAAACATCCTTACTTGCCATATAAGGCCGTCCAGGACCTGCCGTTACCCAGAGTACAAGAATTGTCTTATCATCAATCTGGCACTTTTCAATACGAGGGTAGTAGAATGGTTCGATAAAATGGCATTTGTTAAGTAAGTCCTTTTCAATTGTATCTATTCTTTCAGGATTGATCCCGGAAACCGGAAGGATCGGACGTCCATTCTCTTCTTCGACGCCAATGAGTATGTACCCGCCATCCTGATCTTCGATATCATTCGCAAAGGCGCAGATTGTTCTTATGCATTCGGCAGGATTCCAGTCTTTTTTATATTCGATGCGACTTGATTCAACTTCTCTCTGTTCCAACAGCATATTGATATCTATGGGTAACATGTCAGCTCCTTTGAAATCATTATATCATCAATTGTTTATTATTGTCGATAATTGTTGAAACAGATTGGTAATTGTCGAAATAAATGTTGAAATAATTGTCAATTAATATATATAGCTGTGTTTTTCTTCTGTAAAATGTCGATAATTGTCGAAAATTGTCGATTATTGTCGATAATTGTCGAAAAGAGTTTTTAGAAGTTTTTGGTAAACAGACAAAAACAGGGCACGCATTGTCTTGCGGCCCTGCCTTATGTTTCGGATGTGCTTACTTCACGACGAAGTTGACAAGCTTACCGGGAATTGCGATCTCCTTGACGATCGTCTTTCCGTCCAGCCATACCTTGGACTTCTCGTCAGCCTTTGCCGCTGCGATCATCTCGTCCTTGGAAGCGCTCTTCGGCATCATGATGCGGCTTCTGAGCTTTCCGTTGATCTGGACGACCATTTCCATGGTGTCCTCCCTGCAGAGCTCCTCATCGTATGTGGGCCAGCTCTGGTTTGCAACAGAGGGTTCATGTCCCATCATTGACCAGAGCTCTTCAGCCAGATGCGGTGTATAGGGGCTGAGGAGGAGGGCGAGAGTCTCAATGACTTTCTTGGGAACGACTTCAAGACGGTTCATCTCATTCACAAGTACCATCATCTGGCTGATGGCAGTGTTGAAGTTGAGTGTTGCCGTATCCTCGGTAACCTTCCTGATGGTCTTGTGGAGGGTCTTGTTGAGATCCATCGGGATTTCAACGTCCTCAATCTTCTTCTCGGTTGAAATTCTCCACACCCTGTCAAGGAAGCGGTAAACACCGATGAAGCCCTGAGTTGCCCAGGGTTTGGACTCCGTGAGGGGACCCATGAACATCTCGTACATCCTGACTGAGTCAGCACCGTAGTCGCGGATGAAGTCATCGGGGTTGATGACGTTCTTAAGGGACTTGGACATCTTGGCGATGACCTGTGTGAGTTCCTCACCTGTCTCCTTGTCGAAGTACTTTCCGTCTCTTTCCTCAACCATGTCCGTGGGTACGAGGGACTTGTTGGGCTTCTGATAGGCAAATGATGTGATCATGCCCTGGTTGACAAGCTTCTGGAACGGCTCCTTTGTGGATACCAGTCCGAGATCATAGAGAACCTTGTGCCAGAATCTTGCATAGAGGAGGTGGAGAACCGCATGCTCGGCTCCTCCGATGTAGAGGTCGACCGGCATCCAGTACTTTTCCTTCTCAGGATCGATGAACGCCTTTTCGTTCTTCGGATCGATGTAACGGAGGTAGTACCAGCAGGAACCTGCCCACTGGGGCATTGTGTTGGTTTCCCTCTTTGCGGGACCGCCGCACTTGGGACACTTACAGTTAACCCAGCTTTCAACGTTCACGAGCGGGGATTCGCCTGTGCCGGAAGGTTCATACTTGTCAACTGAGGGGAGGGTGAGCGGGAGCTCTTCCTCAGGAACGAGGACTGTGCCGCAGTCAGGACAGTGTACGAGGGGAATGGGTTCGCCCCAGTATCTCTGGCGTGAGAATACCCAGTCACGAAGCTTGTAGTTCACTGCCTTGTGACCACATCCGTTCTTCTCGAGGAACTCGAGCATCTTTGCAATGGCGTCAGCCTTGTTAAGACCGTTCAGCCACTCTGAGTTGACGTGCTCGCCGTCCTCAGTCCATGCCTGCTCCTGTACATCCACCTTGCTCTTGAGAACCTCAATGATGGGCAGAGAGAACTTCTTTGCGAACTCCCAGTCCCTGTCATCGTGGGCAGGTACTGCCATGATGGCACCGGTACCGTAGCTGATGAGTACATAGTCGGCGATCCAGATGGGGATCTTCTTTCCGTTTACCGGGTTGATGGCATAGGAACCGGAGAAGACACCTGTCTTGTCCTTTGCGAGGTCTGTTCTTTCAAGATCGGACTTGTGTTTTGTGGCATCGAGATATGCTTCAACTGCTTCTTTCTGCTCGGGAGTCGTGAGCTTTTCAACAAGCGGATGCTCCGGTGCGATTACCATGTATGTTGCGCCGAAGAGCGTGTCACAGCGTGTTGTGTAAACTTCAAGCTTCTCATCGAACTTCTCAAGCTGGAAGAATACTGCGGCACCCTCACTTCTTCCGATCCAGTTGCGCTGCATTGCCTTGACGCTTTCCGGCCAGTCTAGGGTATCGAGATCCTCAAGGAGCTTATCGGCATAAGCGGTGATTTTCAGGATCCACTGTCTGATGTTCTTCTTTTCAACCTTTGCACCGCAGCGGTCGCAGTGACCTTCCTTGACTTCCTCATTGGCAAGGCCGGTCTTACAGCTGGGGCACCAGTTGATCGGGGTGTTGGCTTCATATGCAAGACCCTTCTTGTAGAGCTGCTCGAAGATCCACTGTGTCCAGTGATAGTAATCCTCATCACATGTGCTGATCTCCCTGTCCCAGTCATAGCAGAAGCCGAGGGATTTTATCTGGCGGCGGAAGTTGTTTATGTTCTTTGTCGTCGTCTCATAGGGGTGTGTGCCGGTCTTTATCGCATAGTTCTCCGCGGGAAGTCCGAAGGAGTCAAAGCCCATCGGATGGAGGACGTTGTAACCGTTCATTCTGAGATATCTGCAGTAGATATCAGTAGCCGTATAACCTTCCGGGTGTCCGACATGGAGTCCGGCACCTGATGGATATGGGAACATATCCAGTACATATCTTCTCTTATCTTTGGAGACAGCCGGGTCTTCCGTTACACGGAAGGTTTTGTGCTCTTCCCAGTATGCCTGCCATTTTTTCTCTATTTCTGAAAAAGGATATTTGCTCATAGTGCATTATATTAATATTTAGTCACTGTTTATTCAATTCTTTTCCATGCAAGTGGTTTACTAACATCCTTTTCATGGCTGCCGATGAAAAGCTCCATCCAGACCATATCGTACCATGTGCCGAATTTATAGCCGCATTTGCTGAATCTCCCGCAGAGCCTGTATCCCAGATGGGAGTGGAAACCGATGCTGTTGTCATCAAGGTGTTCATCCTCCCCTGAAGGAGCCGCAATGCATGCATACATCGATAGGATTCCCATCCTCTTCAGTTCCTCCTTCAGTGCATCGTGCAGCGCCCTGCCGATACCCTTCTTCGTGGTTCCCTTTCTGACGTAGATGGAGGTTTCGACAGCCCAGTCATAGGCCTCCCTCTCCTTGAAGGGAGAAGCATATGCATAGCCGAGGATGACTCCGTCCTCCTCGTAAACAAGATATGGATAGAAGGAAAGGGTCTTTCCGATCCTTCTCTCAAACTCCTCTGCGGATGGGACCTCGTACTCAAAGGTGATGGCCGTTTCTTCCACATAGGGTTCATAGATCTCCCTGATAACGGGAGCATCTGCGGTATTTGCGCTTCTTATCATGAAAGTGATGATAGTCATCGGACAAAAGGGTGGCAATACCACCTCCGAATGATGATAATGTTCACATGGAAAGAGAAGCACAGGTACATACGATAGGTTCACTCTTCACCGAGAACTCAAAAATACTGATACTCGGTTCGTTTCCTTCTGTGAAGAGCAGGGAAGTGAACTTCTTCTACGGGCATAAGCAGAACAGGTTCTGGCCCGTGATGGAGCGCCTTTTCAATGTAAGTCTTCCGACAATCGATGATAGAAGGGCTTTCATCCTCTCCCATGACATCGCTCTCTGGGATGTCATCGGATCATGTACCATAGAGGGCTCGGGAGACCAGTCCATCAGGGATGTGGTTCCTAATGACCTTACTTTGATAACCTCATCAGCTCCTATAAGGCACATTTTCATTAACGGCGGTAAGGCTTATCAGCTCTATAAAAAGTATGACAGGGACATTCCGATCCCTGTCACTCCTCTTCCCTCCACATCACCGGCCAATGCATCATGTTCCCTGGACCGCCTGGTGAAGGAGTGGTCCGTGATCACTCAAGCATTAAATGCCTGAGAGCTGCTATGTCCTTCTCATCAACACCGACTGAAAGCAGGAAGTTTTCAATCCTTTGAGATAATGTATCGCCTTCAAAGCGGTCCATATAGGCAATGTATTCATCAATCGTTCTGGGCCTTCTCATGCCTTCGATAAGGGCGAAGTTTGAAAAGAGGTAATCACGGTAAAGATCCTCTTCGCTTACACCGAGCAGGCCGTTGATGAGAAAGGTCACCATACCCGTCCTGTCGGTTCCGATGGAGCAGTGATAGATAATCGGGAGTTTCGTCTCATCGCAGATCATATGAAAGAAAGAGGGAAGGAATGGGATGTTGCTGACCAGATATCCTCCTCCCGTCTTCATGGGAATGTTGTCATACGACAGAATACCTGGATCAAAGCCATCTTCCCTTAAATCAACTTCAGTCCTGATACCGAGTTTTCCAAGTTCCCTTATTCCTTTTTCAGTAATGTCATCAAGCCTCGCTGATCTGAAAAGCACTCCCTGTTTTGTCCTCTTTCCTGAAGCAGTCATCCAGCCACCTGCATCACGTACGTTCGTTACACCGTCGATGTACAGATTTCTCGGAGCTGTTTCCGATACTGCGATTTTCACATCATCATAAACAAGGTTTTCACCGGCTTTAACGTTGTAAAGCTCAGCTTTTCCGTCAGCTACGGGATACTCCTGTCCTGAAATGAAGAGTGTTTCCTTGTCAGATTCAATTATTACAGGCTGAGGTCTGCTGAGCTCCGCATTTCCCTTTGCATATATCGTGGCCATCTCATACGGTCCTGAAAGAAATTCCTGCTGAAGGGGAGTGTGTATTTCAAAAACTTCAGGAGCCTTTACCGTGGTACATGAAATAAGCAGCAGTGCATATAAAACAGCTATCAGAAAATTCTTCATTCAACTATTTTAACATACGAATCATTTCCTGAGTGTATTCGAATGCTTCTCTTATGAGTGCCTTGTCAAAGCCTGCATCCTCATATCCCCTGAGGCACATTTCCAGATATTCATCATCGGGAAGGGCATAGGGGATGTGTTCATGCATGACGTAGATGAAGCAGGCTTCGGAAATAAACTCCTTGTAATACTCTTCCGGGTAGTTCTCCCATACGTCCTGAGCCTTTTCATCTGCTTCCGATATCTTCCAGATACCGACCGGAACGGTGAAACCTGCTGCCTTTTCCACCGTAAGGAACTCGCCCCTGAAGGCAAGCCTGAAGTCCTGAAGCATGGAAACGGAAACAAACCCGGCATCGGGGCACAGTATTTTCATGTGCTCCCTGTTGAGGTTGCTTCCGTATGCCGCTGTGTATCTCACTTTGAAATCTTGCTGATGAATGCCTGAATTCTCGGGTTGTCCTGCTTCGTGAAGAAGGTTTCAGGATCCTGATCAGCCAGGATCGCACCTGCTTCCATGAAGATGATCCTGTCGGCAACTTCCCTGGCAAAGCCCATCTCATGGGTGACGATCACCATCGTCATTCCCTCATCGGCAAGTTCCCTGATGACGGAGAGAACCTCTCATATCATCTCCGGGTCAAGGGCACTTGTAGGCTCATCAAAGAGAATTGCCCTGGGGGACCACAAGGAAGAAGAAGTAGATGAAGAGCAGGGTGGGGACACCTCTTGTGAACTCAACGAGGGCGGTTGCGATTGCATTGAGGATTCTGTTTCCCGAGATCCTTCCTGCCATCATCATGAAGCCCAGACAGAACGTTATCACTGCTGCCATGAGGGCGGCCTTAATGGTGCCCAGAAGACCTTCAAGGTGGTTATCCTTCCGAAGAATGACCAGTAGCGCGGGGAAAACTGTCCCGTGACATAGAACTGCCTCACCATGAGTACCATGAGCAGTGCGATGATAATGACGGATAACAGTATGCCAGGTTCGTGTATTCCTCGCTTTTTCCGTTCTCGGTAGCCCTGAGCGGTGAATCCCTTGAGGATGCCGCCCCCGATTCCACCATGGCCATAGTCCATGACGGGTATATATATGTATGTAGGGGTGCAAAGGAGTACTCCATGACCGGAAACGGCATGGTCCTCAGCTGGAGTGTATCGGGTGTGAATGTGAAGACTGAGATAACCTTACGTCAAAGGGACATGTGTGACGCCATGAGATTGAGAGCACCATAGAAGCTGAAGTATACGACTGCGGGTTCGCGCTCCCCTTTGACGGTGGCACAGTGACTGAAGTGAAGAACGGGGAAATCAGGATCAGCCACAATGACAGGTATGCTTCAGTGAAGGCTTGCAGTGACAGCTCGGTAAAGGCATCGCCGAATACATCCATTGCGTTCCGGAACTCGGTCATTCCCTGTGCGGTTTATGAGATAAAACCGGGCAGGCTTGTGACGGAGGATGAATTTGAGGGAGGAAGACTCTGGAGATAAATATAGTTCGGACCTGATCACTTAGGTAACTCCGGGCCTTTGACTTTTTCTGACATGGGTGGGGAGGGTGCCCCCTGCTTTTGTTTGCATTTTTGCGACATTTCTAGGATAATGTGGTTTATGGCGCAGAAATACGATGAAGATAACATAAAATCCCTGTCATCACTGGAGCACATAAGACTCAGACCCGGAATGTACATAGGCAGACTGGGTAACGGTTCCCATGTGGATGACGGTATCTACATACTTCTCAAGGAAGTAATCGATAACAGTATCGATGAATTCATCATGGGTGCCGGTTCCAGGATAAACGTGACCGTCCTGGACAACAGTGTCACCGTCAGGGACTTCGGACGCGGTATCCCGCTCGGTAAGGTGGTGGAGTGCGTATCCGTCATAAATACCGGTGCGAAATACGACTCGGAGGCTTTCCAGTTCTCCGTCGGTCTTAACGGTGTAGGTACAAAGGCCGTCAATGCGCTTTCGGAAAAATTCTCGGTAACCTCCTTCCGTGACGGGGAGTATGCCTCCGCCTCCTTTGAGAAGGGCGTCCAGGTGGGACGCGTGAAGAAGGGGACCACCACCGAACCCAACGGGACTCTTGTCACGTTCACTCCCGATCCCGAGCTCTTCGTTGATTACTCCTACAATGAGGAGTTCATCAAGGAGCGTCTCTGGAACTACGCCTACCTCAACACCGGTCTTACGATCGAGTTCAACAAAAGAATCATCAGAAGCCAGCACGGTCTCATGGATCTTTTGGAAAAGAACGTGGGCAGCGACGGTCTCTACCCGATTGTCTACTACAAGGGACAGCGCCTTGAGTTCGCATTCACCCACACGTCTAGCTACGGTGAGTCCTACTACTCCTACGTCAACGGTCAGCACACCAGTGACGGAGGCACCCACCTTTCAGCCTTCAAGGAAGGGCTGCTGAAGGGCATAAACGAATACTATAAGAAAACCTGGAATGCCCCCGAGATAAGGGACGGTATCTGCGGAGCCATAAGCGTCAAGGTGCAGGACCCGATCTTCGAGAGCCAGACCAAGAACAAGCTCGGAAATACCGAGATCCGTTCCTGGATCGTGAACGAGGTCAAGGAAGCGGTCATCGATGCGCTCATGAAGAACAGTGAGACCGCAGCGGCGCTTTCAAATAAGATCGCGACCAACGAACGTATCCACAAGGAAGAGAGCGCCGTGAGAAACGGAGCCCGTGAGATGGCCAAGAAGGTATCGATCAACATTCCGAAGCTGAAGGAGTGCCGATACCACCTCAACTCCTATCCCAAGTCCCATGAGAGGGAAGCCCTGAACTCCATGATCTTCCTCACCGAGGGTGATTCAGCCGCCGGTACGATCAACAAGACCAGGGACGTGCAGACACAGGCCGTCTTCGCCCTGCGCGGCAAGCCCTTCAACGTCTTCGGAAAGACAAGAAAGGCGATTTACGAGAACCAGGAGCTTTACAACATAATGGTTGCCCTTGGCCTTGAGAACGGGGATCTGGAAAACCTCCGTTACTCCAAGGTGGTCATCGCGACCGATGCCGATGTGGACGGCTTCCACATCAGGAATCTCCTGATGACCTACTTCATCACCTTCTTTGAGGATCTGGTGACCTCGGGCAGGGTCTTCATCCTGGATACCCCGCTCTTCAGGGTAAGGAACAAGAAGGTAACGGTTTACTGTTATTCCGAGAAGGAGAAGGACGCAGCCCTGGAGCAGATCAAATCTCCGGAGGTCACGAGGTTCAAGGGTCTTGGTGAGATAAGCCCCTCCGAGTTCGGGCAGTTCATCGGTGAGGATATAAGGCTCATTCCCGTCACCATAGACAGCATGACCCAGGTAAGGCAGAAGATGGAATTCTACATGGGCAACAACACGCCCGAGAGAAGGGAATATATAATGGAGAACTTAAGGTAGCATGTCACACGTATCAAAGATATTTGACGAGAATTTCATTGAATATGCATCCTATGTAATCCGTGACCGTGCCATTCCCGATCTGCTGGACGGCTTCAAGCCGGTCCAGAGAAGGATTATCCATACCCTGCTGGAGATGGATGACGGAAGATACCATAAGGTTGCAAACGTCGTCGGCGCGACGATGAAGTACCATCCCCACGGGGATGCCTCCATCTATGAGGCCCTGGTCAATCTTACCAACTGCAACCTGTTCATCGAAGGGCAGGGTAATTTCGGAAACTTCCTCACCGGCGACGGTGCTGCTGCCGGAAGGTACATCGAGTGCCGGCTTCTGCCTCTGGCAAAGAAGGTGCTTTACAGTCCCGAGATAACCGAGTACATCGACTCATATGACGGAAGGAACAGGGAGCCCGTGGTCTTCCCCGCAAAGCTTCCCGTCGTGGTCGTTCAGGGAACCAGCGGTATCGCGGTCGGTATGAAGACCGACATCCTTCCCCACAACCTCCTCGAGGTCATCGATGCCCAGGAGGCGATACTGAGGGGTGAGGAGATCGCGCTCTATCCCGATTTTCCGGGCGGGGGCATAGTCGACGTGTCCGCTTACGACGACGGCTGCGGTTTCGTCTCGGTCAGGGCCAGACTGGATGTCTCTGATCCCAAGAAGATAATCATCACGGAGCTGCCGTACGGTGTTACCAGTGAGCAGATGATTGATTCGATCGAGGATGCCGCGAAGAAGGGCAAGCTCCACATCGCCTCGATCAACGACTTCACCGCCGATACAGCGAACATCGAGATCAACCTTCAGAGGAATACGTACACGAAGGACATGGTCGATGCGCTCTATGCATACACCAAGTGCGAGAACAAGATATCCGTTAACCCGATCGTCATCGTTGACGATCTTCCAAAGGTAATGCCTATAACGGAGATGGTGCGCTTCCATGCCAGACACCTGATAGACACCCTGACACAGGAGCTCCACATTGAGAGGGGACACTTGGTAGATAAGCTCCATGCCAGGACCCTTGAGCGTATTTTCATTGAGGAACGCATTTACAAGAGGATCGAGAACAAGAATACCCAGGAAGCGGTCAACAAGGCTGTCATCACGGGCTTTAAGCCCTTTGCCGCCGAGCTTGTAAGGGAGCTGGATGATGACGATGTCGAACGGCTTCTGAAGATACCCATCAGGAGAATCTCGCTCTTCGACATCGAGAAGAACAGGAGTGACATTGAGGAAATTAATGCCGCCATCGCGGCATGTGATGAGCACCTTGCCCATATAGTCGAATATGCCCTTTCCTACCTGGAGGACCTGAAGGCCAGTATCGATCAGGATCTCTGGAAGCGGAAGACAGAGATAGGTTCCTTCGGCATTACCGATGCCAAGCAGATCGCGGTCAGGAATCTGGAGCTCAGATACGATGAGTCCACCGGATACATCGGCACTAACATGAAAACCGGTGAGCCCCTTATCAAGGTATCCAGCTACGACAAGATCTTCTACATGAAGAAGGACGGAAGCTACCGCGTCATCAACGTGAGCGATAAGGAGTTCATCGGAACCGAGGGCATCTTCTACATCAACTATGCGGAGAAGGAACTGCTTCAGAACGTGGTCTTCACCATGATCTTCAGGGAGAAGGAGTCGAAGTTCTACTTCATCAACCGCTTCCTGATAACATCATTCATCACGGGCAAGCTCTACTCGATCCTGCCTCAGGGAAACTATAAGCTCGTAAAGCTCGCAATCTTCCCCAATGCGGTCATCACGGCCAAGTACAAGCCCGGGTGCGGCTACAGGGTGATGGAAGAGACGTTCCGTTTCGCCGACTTCCCGGTGAGGAAGACTCCTCAGACCAACGGAATAAAGATAATTACCAAGCAGCTTGCTTCCCTTACCCTGAGACAGATAAAGGACTCAGCCACCAGTGAGGAAGCGGAGCCCACGCTTTTTGACGGAGAGGAGGGAGATAAGAAGTGATTCCCGTGAAGGACAGGATACTGTATGAGGACAACCACCTCATCGTGGTGAACAAGCTGCCCGGAGAGCTCGTGCAGGGTGATGAGACGGGAGACCGGACACTCGCCGATGACGTGAAGGAGTATCTGAGGGTAAAGTACTCCAAGCCGGGTAACGTCTATCTCGGAATTCCCCACAGGCTGGACAGGCCGACAAGCGGAATCGTTGTCTATGCGAAGACCGAAAAGGCCCTCATAAGGCTCAATGAAGCGTTCAGAGGCTCCGGTGTCAGGAAGACATACTGGGCAGTCGTCGACAACATGCCCAGAAAGCCTGAGTCCACCCTGATCCACTACATAGTCCGCAACAGTGCGAACAACAAGAGCGTGGCATATCCCAAAGAGATAAAGGGCAGCAAGATCGCACGCCTCGACTATAAGCTCATCGGGACAAGCGACAAGTACTACCTGCTTGAGATCGCACTGCACACAGGGCGTCACCATCAGATCAGGGCGCAGCTTGCCGCCATCGGACTTCACATCAAGGGTGACCTGAAGTACGGCTTTCCCCGCTCCAATCCTGATGGGGGAATCCACCTCCATGCCAGGAAGATCGTCTTCATCCACCCTGTGAAAAAAGAGGAGGTCACCATTGTGGCGTCTCCTCCCCATGATTCCGTCTGGGATTACTTTGCGGCCCTGTAAATATCCTTTATCTCATCATGGGACAGCTTCATGAACTGTCCCAGAGTTCTCTTTCCGAAGAACGTTGCCTTCACTGAGAGCTCCTCGAGCTGCTCCTCGGTAAGGGATATGCCAAAATCGCTGATGCGTACCGGCATGCCGAGACTTCTGAAGAACTCCTCCGTCGCAGCTATCGCGCGAAGGGCATCCGCATCATCGTCTCCGGTCGGTGCAAGGCCGAATACGTCGCGGCCGAAGGAGACGAAGCGGGAAGGCTCCTCTTTGTACACATATCTTCCCCAGGAGGCCCAGATCGCTGAGAGTCCGGCCCCATGGGCCACATCGAACATGCCTGAAAGCTCATGCTCCATCTGGTGGCACGCCCAGTCACCGCGGGCACAGTTTCCGAAGGCGGTGAATCCGTTGTGGGATATGGACGATGCCCACATGATGTTGGCCCTTGCCTCATAGTTCTCAGGCTCTTTAAGTGCAACCGGTCCCCACTGGACGACGGTCCTGAGGAGGGCTGTAGCCATATTGTCGGTGAAGGACAGGGTTTCACCCTTCACGAAGTAGCGCTCCATGGTGTGCATCATGATGTCCACGATCGCGGCACCCGTCTGATATGCGGGCAGTGAGTAGGTGAACTCGGGGTTGCACAGGGCAAACCTGAGCCGGCAGTAATCGGTATTGCATCCTCTCTTGAGGCCGCCCTCATCGTTGGTGATGACCGATGAGTCACTCATCTCGGAGCCTGCCGCAGCCATGGTGAGAATGCACCCTGTCTTCATTGAGGCTTTGGGGACTGCCTTCTGTGAGTAGAAGTCCCAGACATCACCGTCGTAAACCCCGCCGTAGGCAATGGCCTTGGAGCTGTCTATTACACTTCCGCCACCGATTGCAAGAATGAAGTCGATGCCGTGCTCCTTCACCATTTCAACGCCCTTCCTCACGAGACTTACCCGGGGATTGGGGACGACTCCACCCAGGGTGAAGACCTCAATTTCCTCCGCTTTTATAAGTGAGATGACTTTATCAAGAAGGCCTGTCTTCCTGATCCTTTCCGAACCATAGTGGACGAGTACCTTCGTCGCACCTTCCTTCTTAAGCTCACGTCCCACTTCCTCCTCGGCACCTTTTCCGAAGAGCACATGGGTCGGTGTGTAATATCCTGCTACTGCCATTCCGCTGTCTCCTTATGCACGTTTATCACTGCCTTCTGCTCCAGTCCGTTGGCCTTTACGACCAGCCCCTCCGGAGCCCTTCTGTGGGTGAAGAACTCAGTCTCCTCCACTTTTTCAAGGCATTCAAGCTTATCATAATCGAGATGTCCCTCATGATAAACAGGGTTTATCGTGAGATAGACGCACCCCAGTGACGTCATGTTCTGGAAGAAGTGGGTGCCCTGACTCGGCTCAACCTGGAAGTCGGGAAGCCCCGTTTCCACTATGACCCTCGCCCTGGAAATATCGGACCAGGAGCATGGAATTCCCAGCCAGCGGTCTGTGGACCCCAGACGTCCTGCGGCAACGAGGATGTAATCCCCGTCGATGCGGCTGTTCATGTCGGCCAGCTGCCTGGCCATCTCAACCGTCCTTGACTTGTCGAAGGCTCCGGCCTTAATGGCGATGATATCCTTTATGTCCGTGATGTACCCGTTGCCCATCACCTTCTCCGCATATAGGAGGGAATCCCTGACCTCATACTCATCGATGTCGATGTCGCTCTCGCTGAAGGCCGATGCAATGGGCCTGATCTGCAGTATGGAGAAGTCAGGCTTCTTCTCGCCGCTGCGTTCGGTGTTGACCGCGATCTCGATCTCGACGGGAGTGCCCATGCTTCTGGCTCCCAGCTTCAGGATGGTATCGACGACAGCTGCCAGCGGGAACATGTCATACTTCAGCATGCCGTTGAAGGTTATCATCTTCACGCCCTCGGCAAATGTCGACTCACTCACGGCACCCGTCGTGAGGTCGAGGGTGGAGGCAATGTACTTCAGTGACTTCGGATATGCCGCGGCCTCCTGCACCGGAAGCAGGACCAGATTGTCGATGTTTGAGAGCGGGTCGAAGGGAATCGTCATGTCCAGTGCGTAGAACGTGTCCTGGGAGGCGGCATTCCCGTTCAGGGATGCGGAGGGTTTCTTGGGTTTTGCCGGACAGAAGCGGAACGCTGAGCCGTCATCGACCACACTCTTTCCGAATCCGAAGGAGAGCATGCCGACACCGTCCTCGCTGGTCTGACCGTCCACGGGATAGTAGTTGAGGCTTCTGGCCACGCCGCTGACATTGGGGAACCACCACTTGCCGTGACGGGAACCTGTTACCTGCTGGAGGATGACCGCCATCTTCTCCTCCTCGACCATGTGACCGGTTATCTTCATGTACTCCCGGGCCCTCTGGAAGAAGACCGAGGCGTATACGGTCCTTATCGCATCCGAGAGCTCCTGAAGACGCTTCTCATCACTGCCGTCATTGGAGAGCATGCACGTCTGGTAAACCCCGGCGAAGGGCTCGGAGTGGCTGTCTTCAAGAAGCGATGATGATCTGACCGAGAGAGGCTGGCGCACGAACTTCAGGAATTCGGGCAGCGCCCTCTGAAGTTCACCCGGAAGGGGAAGGGACAGGAAGAGGCGAAGCACCTCATCATCACTCTTTTCAACAAGCTCGCTGACATCAAGTCCGTTCTCCTCAAAGAACGCATCGTAAAGGGATGTGGAAACAACCACGGTCTTCGGGATGGAGAGGTAAATGGACGGGAACTGCTGCTGAACCCCGTTTGCCTTCATCTCCGCCGCGATGAAGGCCAGGCCCCTGCCTTTTCCTCCAAGACTTCCGCTGCCGATTCTGGAGAAGAACGACGTCTCGTCGTAGCTGTCGGGTGAGAACTCAGCAATGACGCCGCGGGTACGCTGCATCCTGTATTCCTTTATCGTATTGTAGACCTCGCTTCGGATCTTCTCGCAGTGCTCCTCATCGCGGAATGTCATGTCATGTATCGTCGATGCCAGGGTGAAGAGACCCTTTGCCCTGAGCCACTTCGAAAAGTCATTGCGCCTGCCGTGGTAGACCAGGGAAGAGGCCGGGACGGTCATGAAGGCATTCTGAAGCTCCTTCATCGTCTCAACCGTCGTTATCGTCTCTCCCGTTGCGGGATCGATGAAGTGGAAGGGCCCGAAGCTGTAGAATCTGATGAAGTGATCCTCAAGCTCCGAGAGCAGGGTGGGGGATGCCTTCCACAGGAACTCGGAGGCAACCTTCATTGCCTCATCCTTCTGGGTGAGGTCAGAGGACTGGATCAGGATTGGAACCTCCCTGTTTTCTTCCCGGATCTCGCGGGCAAGGACGAGTCCCGAACCGTTTTTGGAGCCGCGGTAGGGGAAGTTCACGTCGGATATGATACCGAGAATGTTCTTCCTGTACCGGTTGTAGTAGTACATGCCCTCCTCGCCGGTGCGGGCCAGAACGATCTTGGGCCTGCCCCTCATCCTCAGGGTCTTGCCCCACTCGTTGAGGGCCTCCAGGATCGAGGCCCTGGCCTGGTGGATGAGACAGGTGTACATCTTAGGAAGGTAGGATGAAATGAACCTGACCGAGTCCTCGATCAGGATGATGACCTGAACGTCAGCCTCTTCGGTGTCATGCTCCAGATTGAGGGAGTCCTCGATGAGCTTGACCATGGCAAGGAAGAGGGAGGGATTCCCCTGCCAGTAAAAGAGGTAGTCTATGCACTTTTTCGCATCATCCTTAAAGGTCCTGACCCTCCTGTGGTCAGGAGAGGGTGCAAGCACGATAACCGGCATGGTGGGCTTTCTCCCCTTGATCCTCTCGGCAAGCTGCTCCACCCGTCCCGAGTGAAAGTCCAGCATCGTTATGACCAGATCGAAGGAGAGTCTGTCAATGAGGGAGAGTGCCTCCTTCTCGGAGGAAGTGTGCGTGATCTTGGGCGGATTGCTCAGTCCAAGTGCGGTATATTCCTTGTAAAGCTCCTCCTCGACCCTTCCGTCCTCCTCAAGCATGAAACGATCGTAGTCGGAACAGATAAGCAGGACATTGTATATGTGCCTTCTCATCAGGTTGGAGAAGGGCAGCCATGTTTGATCAAGATTGTACATGGCGTAATTCTACCATAACGGGGGCTTTGTTGTATGGTTTTTGTAAATATTGATTTTTTGTTCATTTTAGAAAAGAAAAATTAACCAAATAAGAAATAAATTTTTCTAAGATTGCACTAATACTAAATTTTTGTTGACAGATCTGAAAAAGTGACTGTACTCTGTAAATGACAGAAGGAGACAAAGCTTATGTATGAGATAAATAGCTTTATGGCTGAGCTCGAGAGGAAGAACCCTGCTCAGAGTGAATTCATCCAGGCAGTCCGCGAGGTGGTTGAGAGCGTAATCGACACCGTCAACGAGAACCCTGTCTATCTGAAGAACAAGATCCTTGACCGCATAACGGAACCGGACAGAGTAATCTCCTTTAAAGTCGAATGGGAAGATGACAAAGGTGAGATCCAGGTCAACAGAGGTTACAGGGTGCAGTTCAACAACGCAATCGGACCCTATAAGGGCGGACTCAGGTTCCACTCATCGGTAACCCTCGGTTCCCTTAAGTTCTTAGGCTTCGAACAGACATTCAAGAACAGTCTCACGACCCTCCCGATGGGAGGAGGCAAGGGCGGCTCGGACTTCTCTCCGAAAGGTAAGAGCGATGCCGAGATCATGCGCTTCTGCAGATCATTCATGACAGAGCTTCAGAAGTACATCGGACCCGATACCGACGTTCCCGCAGGGGATATCGGAGTCGGTGCACGCGAGATAGGATTCCTTTACGGCCAGTACAAGCGTCTCCGCGATGAGAACACGGGCGTTCTCACCGGCAAGGGACTCAACTTCGGCGGATCCCTCGTCCGTCCTGAGGCAACAGGCTTCGGCACAATGTACTTCGCAAATGAGATGCTGAAGGCCCATGGCGATTCCTT
>JALEVV010000011.1 GCA_022788185.1 Spirochaetales bacterium
GAAGATACCGCCTGCAAAGCCTCTGATGTAACCGACACCGAGAACCGTTCCCGGAACTGCCATGGCCAGCATTGAAACAGCTTCGATGAAGCCCTTTGCCCTGAACTTCTTCTTAACGACGAGATAAGAGATGATCATGGACAGAAGTGCCGTGATCGGGGCACTGATGAGGGACAGGACAAAGGAGTCCTTGAAGGCCTTGAAGCCCTTGTACTTGGTGAATACCTGCTGGAACCACTTGAGCGTGAACGGGAAGAACTTATATCCCCAGGTCGGGAACAGGGAGCCGATTGGCACGCAGAGATACATGAGGATGACGAAGATGGCGACTGCGGAACAGAAAACCGTAAGCGGAATCTTGACGCTTTTATCCTCAATGAGCATCCTGCCCCTCGAAGCCTTACCGGTAAGGGTTGCGGCAGTCTTCTTCTCAAGCACGTACTTCTGGACCGCGAACATCGCAAGCGTAATTGCAAGCAGGACGACGGCCATTGCCGCAGCCCCTGCCTTGTCGTATGCTCCCGTGATCTGGAGGTAGATGGTCGTAGCGAGAGTGTCGTATGATCCGCCAATGATCATCGGGTTTGCAAAGTCCGCGATGGACTCGATGAAAGTAACGAGGAATGCGTTGCCGAGTCCGGGCAGAATCAGGGGAAGGGTTACCGTGGAAAAGACCCTGAAACGGGTTGCACCCATGTCACGGGCCGCTTCCTCAAGGGAGGGATCGATGTTCTTCAGAAGTCCCTTGAGCATCATGTAGCACACGGGGAAGAACGTGAGTGCCTGTACTATGACTATGCCCCAGAATCCGTAAACGGAGTTGTCATAGATTTTCAATAGATGTCTTGTGATGATACCTGCCTTTCCGAAGAGCATTATCATCGAGAGGGAGAGAACGAACGGAGGGGATACGACCGGCAGCATCGATACTACCTTAAATAGTCCTCCTACGAAGACGTTCATTCTGAGATATACTTCAACATACGCAAAGAGAAGACCGACCACCGTCGAGATGATTCCGACGACGAAGCCAATCTTCAGCGTATTGGTTATTGCCTTGATGAATGTGGGTATTTTGAATATGCGTCTGAATACGGAGATACCGAACACGCCGTCGCCCACTAACGAATCCACCAGCAGGATTGCCAGAGGATAGAGGATGAAGAGAGTAAGGAAAGCTATCAGCACAACAATGGTAGTGACCATCACAGGATCCTTCATCAGTTTCTTCCTGTCCAGTGCCGCGCCCTGTCCTTTTGCCATGAACCTTTGCCTCCTTTTGAGTCAATACAGAGAGAGGGATGGGAGCGAAGCGGCCACCACCCCTCTTATGATTAAGCTTTCTTCAGATATTACTTAATCTGGAATCTTGTCTGGTCACCTGTTGCGGCACCGGATGCTGCGAGAGCGTCCATTACCTCAGAGACGTATCTCTTGATGTTGGCAGTTGCATCAGCAAAGTCATAGTCGATGACGTTTGAGGGATCAAGACCGAAC
The DNA here is from genome assembly GCA_022788185.1 of Spirochaetales bacterium. Taxonomy (GTDB): domain Bacteria; phylum Spirochaetota; class Spirochaetia; order Sphaerochaetales; family Sphaerochaetaceae; genus Bullifex. The sequence continues at coordinate 1,498 of JALEVV010000011.1, forward strand.
TCATATGCGATTTCGGGCTGCTCAGCGTTGTCGATGACGAGGAACTGATATGAGCCGTTTTCCTTTGCGAGGTTTACACAGTCAGGAGAAAGCGCGAACTCGATCCAGAGCTTTGCTGCGTTGGGGTGCTTTGCTCCCTTGAAGATTGCGGTTGCACCGATTTCACAGGTTGTGCCGGAGGAAGGAATGACGAGACCGATGTTGTCATAGCCGTTATCAACGACCTGGTAGATACCGTCGTGGAGGAATCCGAGACCGATTACACACTCACCTGTTCCGACGTTCTTGGAAGGACCGGAACCGGACTTTGTGTAAACGTGGATGTTCTTGTCGAGGTCAACGAGATACTTGATGCCTTCATCGTGGCCGTACTTCTGTACTACGGTGTTGATGATGAGCTTTGCGGTACCTGCAGTGTTGTAGTTGGATGTCCAGATGAGGCCCTTGTACTGGGGATCAGTCAGGTCAGCGAAGTCCTGAGGAATGTCAACGCCGAGTCTTGCAACTTCATCCTTGTTGTACATGATGCCGAGGATACCTGTGTAGATACCGTACCATCTGCCTTCACTGTCCTTGTAGACGGACTTTGTGATATGAGAAGCATTCTCTGCCTGATAGGGCTCGAGGAAACCTTCAGCTGCGAGAACGTTATACGGATCGGTTGTGCCGCCGAACCAGACGTCTGCGGACGGATTGCCTCTCTCTTCCTCAATCTTTGCCTGAACCTCACCTGTTGAGAGGCGCTGGAAGACTGTCTTGATGCCATACATCTCTTCGAACTTAGCACATGCGGCTGCGAGATAGGGTTCCTCACATGAACCGTATACGATGAGCTCACCCTCAGCCTTTGCAGCTGCCACGAGCGGTGAATCATTTTCTGATGCAGTTGCTGCGGCTTCACTTGCGCCGGCTGCGAAAAGTGATCCTGCAAGCAGTAAAACGAGCAGAACAGTTAATGCCTTTTTCATTTCATGTCTCCTTTTCAGTCAGTTGATCTGACTCATGAAAAAGGATAAAACACCCGATTTCCGAATGCAAGAAAATAAGATTGAATGAGGAAAAAAATCATATATTTCCAAAAAATCTTGCAGAGTGTATCATCTTCAGCACGATGGAAACTTTAAGGAAAAATACCACAAAGGACAAAGCTGCATGGCTTCTCTTTGAGAGAACGTACGATATGATGGAGAACAAGGAATTCTTTGCATTCGATCCCGGTTACACCCCTCCTCAGGAGGGTTTTACCTACGAAATATATGACGGACCTACCCTTGCCGCGGCCTTTTCGATGACCTTCCCGGGGCTTGATGAAGAGAATCTCGGTTACGATACAGGCATGGATGAAAGCAAACTGATGAAGGTTGCCCACATGGATGTGGCTGCCGTAGATCCCGCCTACAGGGGAAAGGGAATGCAGAAAAAACTGATGGAACTGGGAGAAAGGGATGCCGCAGCTCTCGGCTACCGCCATCTCATGTGCACTATCCATCCCGATAACGCCGCGTCACTGAAAAGTGCCCTGTCCCTGGGTTACCGCATAGTAAAGACAGTGGAAAAGTACGGCGGTAAGACAAGGCACATATTAATAAAGGATATTTAAGAAATAAGGCGGGAATTCTCGGTTACTTGTATCCGAGAGATGAAAGCCTGTTTTTTACCCCTTATTTGAAAATCGGTGTTTTTTCGATTTACCACGACACTATATGTCCTGGTAACTGTGTGACAATGAAAGCACAGGAGCAGGACATATGGATAGGACAGCGGCAATTGAGAGTTTCCTCGGGGAATACGGACTTACGGAACTTCAGATATCAACCATACTGAAACTCTTTGAATCTTATCCGGCAGACAACAGCATTGCAAAAAAGGATGGTGTTTTTGAAGTCTGTCCCAAGTGCGGCA
>JALEVV010000027.1 GCA_022788185.1 Spirochaetales bacterium
GCGTGAACATACAGAAGAAGGGGTACGAAATGATGACAATACCCGTGGACGGCGGGAAATCAACGCCTGTGGAGACGAACATGGTGGACGACCGTGCGAACGCACCTAAGAAGCCCAACGTCGAGAAAGCAGGAATAGTTCCTGAGAATACGACTCAGGAAGCTCCCTGCCTTTAGGCGGGAAAGTTGTCACATCCAGATTGCACAACGGATCAGCAGTGAGGAAACGGAAAGACGGGAGTATGGAAATATGCTTTCTATCGCAGATAACTACCCGAAGTATGTACTGAGAACCGATGTTTTTGAAGGATGTAATTACGAGGGGATCAGGACGATGCATGTGGCAGATTTTCTGCTCAGTGAAGAATACTGAGATCTTACTTTTCGACCCGGATGCTCAGATAAGGAAGATATATACGTGTATCAGTAATCGGCAGAAAACCTGCTTTGGGTGGTTTCATGGGGAATAGAAACATCGCAGTTCGTTTTCACTTGCGGTGCAGCCTTTCAGGAGCGAAGAGATAGCCTTTACCGATAGATTGCCATCCCTGTAATCTTTTCCGAATTTCTTCTTTACAGCCTCTGTCTGAAATTCCGCTGTTCAGTCAATTATCAAAAAGGCAGGATCAATCAGAAGATCCTTATAGTCAGATCCGGCGTGGTGCATATGGTGTGCATCTCTTGCCTTATCCGCTTCTCTTACTTGGTGCACTCAGCCTAAATACTTTCCAAAGTCTGGGATTTTGTCCTCAGTTCCTTTGGGTTATTTTCTCCCGACGCTAACAACGGCACCTGAAGGAAGCATAAACGGGTGCAACTGCAGGATGCTCATCAATGAGCACGGAATAGAATACCCGTTCAATGAAGGGGAAAACACAATTGAATTTGTTCCCCTCAGTCAAAAAGCCTGAAGGCTGATACCATAAGTAAGGCCATTACTTACGGATGATCAGTACTGGGGCCTGAGCTGAAACATAACAAATATCACTTTTTCCATCGGTCTGTTAATCAAACCTGTCAATGTAAGGAGGCTTAAGCGAATTACAATTCCAAAATGTTGATGTGACACGATTATCGTGTGTCGTTGCACAGGAGAAACAAAATATCAGAGCAAGCAGTGTAGAATTTTTATGTATATGCCGTAAACCGGACTATATATAATACATGACGGAACTGCAGTTGATAACAGAGGGACAGAAGTATGAAATATCATGATATTTCCTTTAAATACTAGCAAATAACTTCAAACCTATTGACTTTTTCCTCAAAAAATGGTTATTATAGTTAGTTTTCTTTCGCAAAAAGCGGATGTCGCACCGATGGTTTTATCTGAAAAATCTCTTTACCGGATGTCCGGTCTTCTGATACCGGCAGTCATAATTATTGTTTATAGGCATTGAGTCGTCTTTCACAGATTAAGGAGAATTACCATGAAGGACTATCTGATTCTGAATCCCGCACTGGATTCGCTTTCCAATGAGCACACTCTCGCGCTTTTTGTGGGAAAGGGACAGGAGCATTTTGTGGATGGCTTTCTGTCCCATTTCACGGAGTGTGTGCTGAGGACCAAAGGGCTGGAAGGAAATATCCAGCCGCTGGCACTTGAGTATCCTCCCCCGGGATCCACGCTCATTGACTTTGAGCTTTTCTTTGATTCGCCATTCTCAGCATCGCGACTGGCTGCATTTGAAGGGCTTTTCTTCATAGACCTCTCAGCCTATGCAGGCTATGAGAATTCCCGGGAACTGAGAATGCTTCGTGATTACATCGCAGCGGAAAAGGACATTACCTTCGTCATTGCCACGGCCGGTACCGAAAGGTCTGCGGCGTTAAAGGTCTTCGAAGCGGTTTCACGGGGGCAGACTGCGGAACTGGTAACGGTCGATACAGTGGCACTGAAGGCTGATCTCGGAATCAGGAAGGGGGTGCTCACCGCAGAGGATGAGGATCTTATCGACTCGCTTTCAGGCATGATAGCTGACAGGGGCGCGGTTGAAAGCATTATCTCTGCCGTAATGGGCAGTGCCGGAAGAGAGGTGTCACGATGAGTCTTGGTTTTCAGAGTCATGTAAGCCGGAAGAGTGCGGGCTTTCAGACCGTGAACGGTTTCAGGTCAAAGCTTACGCAGGTAGATTCCAGAGCGGAAGAGTGTGATAAGGCAGGTATCGTTCTTGATGTGGGAAGGGACGGAAAGGTGTGGTGCACGCCTCCTGAGGACCATGTGTTCATCACGGGTACAACCGGGACCGGTAAGACACGCCGCCTCATCGTCCCTTCAGTCCATATGATCGCATCTGCGGGAAACTCAATGGTCATCACCGATCCCAAGGGGGAAATATACGGCATGACTGCAGGAAACCTGAAAAAGAAGGGGTATGAGATATCGGTCCTGGACTTCCGGTCTCCTGCAACAAGCACCAGGTGGAATCCGCTCGCGATAGCGGAACTCTACTGGGAAAGAGGGGATGTGGCAGGCAGGGACAGGGCACTGCTGCTGATCAGGACGATTGCGGACATGCTCTCAGCCGGTGTCGCTTCAGATCGGGACAGGTTCTGGGAAGCGACCGCAAAGTCACTCTTCACGGGCTTTGCACAGTACCTGCTGCTCCACGGTGAAAAGGGCCAGCTTTCATTTGAAGCGATTTCGGACATTGCCTTCAGTGCCTTTGACTGCGTAAGTAGCTTAAGTGATGATAACCCTGATCAAAATAATGCATCAGAGGTGAAATCAAAGGCGGGCACGTTCTGGTACTACTACCACCACCTGAGAGATGATGATCCCATAAAGAAGGCGCTTGCACCGATGATGATTTCATCCGCGCACCAGACCTTTGAGAGCATAAGAGTTACCTTTGAGTCCATGATGGCACCCTATGTGAACCAGAAGGGGCTCTGTGACATGATGTGCGAATCCCAGATAAGTCTGGATTCTCTTGCCAGAGACAAAAGTGCGCTCTTCATCGTGATTCCCGATGACGAGAGCACGCTCTATCCCGTCATCGATATCATGATCGATGAGCTCTATACTGTGCTTATCGATGAGGCTGACAGAAACGGAGGAAAGCTGGAAAAGGAAGTCTTCTTCCTGCTTGATGAGTTCGGAACACTGGTATCGGAGACCAGGACCATAATTCCGGGCTTTGCCTCAATGATGTCCGCCTCAAGAAGCAGGGGAATCAGGTTTGCCATAGTGTGTCAGTCAGTCATGCAGCTGGTAAAGGCTTATGGCGACATGGCTGCCGTGATAATGGAAAACTGCCGCACCTGGGCAGTGCTTGCCAGCAGAAGCCATGAGCTCACGCTCATGCTTCAGAGGGCAGCAGGAGTGAGGGTGAGCGAGTTCTCGGGAAAGGAGATGCAGCTCTTTTCAGAAGCGGACTTAAGACAGCTTCAGCTGGGAGAAGTCCTTATCCTCAATGATAACGGCCCGTATCTCGGTCATATCATTGATATCTCCGAATACGGCTTTGATGAGGAAGCCTTTGAGAAGGTTCCTCAGATTAACGTCGGCAGAAAGAAGCAGATGAAGAATAAGAAGTTCAGGTGGTATCCCGGACATGGGAATGTATCTGCTGAGAGAGAGGAATCGAACGAGAGTGTTCAGATAGCTGCGGATATATCATATGATTATCATCTTGGCTCCGCCCTCAGGGATGCCTTCATTGCAATCATGCTGTCTCAGGATGTGAATGAGAATAGGGATGCACTCCTGAAGCGGACCCGGGATGCAGTCAATAAGTTCGCCATGCAGCCTGCGCTGAAGCCCTATATGGATACCTTCTACAGAGCATACAGGCACATCGGTATGATGAGAGACGACGTCCTGGAAAAGTCGAGACTGCTGTACATTGATCCGATTGACGATGACTCAATTCCCTTCTGAAGAAGGGTACATGTCCGCTCCGGAAAGGAGCGTGATGACCTTTGCCTTTGCGTCATCCGTGAAACCGCTGAAAGAGAAATAAACATCAGATGCATTAAGTATTAGAATGGAGGATATCGGAATATGGGAAATACAGGAAGCTGGATATCATTTTGACGGAAGAACAGAGGAGTTCCCTTGAAATGATAGTAAGAGAAGGCATGGGCTCCGCAATGGAGATAAGGCGTGCCAACGTCATCCTCATGGTTGACGGATCACTTGACAAAGGGATGAAGGATGTCGATGTGGCCAAGGCCCTTGGCATCACCCCCAGGCAGTCCACAACATCAAGGCCAGATTCATTGACAGCACGGCAGGACATGGGGAAGAAGTGGCAGGAAAGGCTGGGAATGCAGTGAAAAGAAAGGAGAGGAATACTCCTCCTATTCCGCCGAAGTGTACAGGCGATGTGGAGGCGAGGATAATAGCGCTTGCCTGCTCTGAGCCCCCGGAAGGGAGATCGAAATGGACGCTGAGGCTTCTTTCCGAAAAGTCCGTGGAGCTGAAGATAATAGACTCCATATCCCATATGCAGGTGGGAAGGATACTAAAATAATAGCGGGTGTCTCACCCGCTCTTGAGGGGGACCCGGGTCTACCGACCAGCCCCTAACTGGTTATCCAGCTATCTATAATATAGATGAACGAGATATAAAATCAATGTATATTAATTGGGATAATTGAAAGTATTATAGCTTCTATTGTAGAAATAGTCGAATTATGGCTATATCAATCAAACCGACTCTCGAACACTTCTTTCTTCTTTAATAGTTCATTAACTGGCATCTCAGCAGTTTCCGCATCATCGTGGAGTCCTGCGTAATAGATGCGGGATACGGCACCGGAAGCAACATAAACTTCTTCTATGACGGCTCCCACAATCTTAAGGTAGGCTATATCACCAGGGTGAAGTCCTGTGACGCAAACCTCAAGTCCATGATAGAGAAAGAGTTGCCCACTCTTGACAGCAGGGAGAATTTCGTCAGGTACTGCGACAGGTACCTCTTCATAAAGAGGCAGAAGGTCTGTGTGGGGTCGAAAAAGGACCAGCCTGCATGGCTATACCTGGGAATGGATCTGGAGAGGCTCAACGACGAGCAGAGGAAACTCTTCAGGAAGGCATCGAAGGAGAAGCTTACCGATGACGAGGTGTTCGATGCAATGGAGGGCGAAGGGTTGTTTGCGGTACTGTCCGGCAATGAATACTCAATAGATGAAATCTTTCCGGCATACTACCAGAGGCAGGCCGCAGAGCAGGTGTTTGACTTCGCCAGGAACTACACCTAGCTCGTTCCTCTGAGGATACACAACGAGAACACCTTCAGGGGGCATGTCCTTCTTTCATACAACGCCACCTGCGTCGTGAAGATGATCCACATGAAGATGGGAAAGGAGGGATATATTTTCGGTTCATCGCTTTCGGTACTCAGGAACCTCAAGTGCACAGCATACACCTCAAAGCTGATAACCGATGTGCCCCCAAATGCCATAAACGACATATACAGACTTTTCGGCATAGGCCATAGACTTCACCTCCGAAGGCGGTCTTATTCTTGAGTCTGAACGAAAGAAGGAAAAGGGACGTAAAGCAGCAGCCGGCAACAAGGATGTGCCCAAGAGGAAGCCAGGACGCCCCAAAGGAAGCCTCAACAGGAAGACGCTTGCAAGGATGAGACTGGAGGCGGAAAACGCTCCTGAAAAGAGGAGGCCGAGGAGACCGAAAGGGTCGAAGAACAAGAAAGCGCAGGATACTGGTAATTGATTCACATCATCCTCATTATGCTTGAAGTTGTGTGCTTATAAAAAACGCTCGGGAATTAGAGATTATCGGAAAAGCCGTCGGGCTTTTTACGATATGCCGAATAAGGTCACCGACAGTAACGGGTGAATCAGCTCCGTTTATTATTTCTTTATCCGGACCTGATGTTATCAAAATACTGATAGTCTGATCGTAAGCAGTGAAATCATAATCAGATTATTCTGTCAGTGTGCAATTCCGGAGAAAATGGGTATTATGTTATCAGAAATATTTAATTGCCCATTATTCGGAAAAGATTGTATATATTCCGTATTTGGAGTAAAATTATTTTCATGAAATATATCGGAGTCAAAGAAGCAGCTAAGAAATGGGGTATATCGGACAGAAGGGTCAGAATCCTCTGTGAGGATGGAAGAGTGGAGGGTGCGATCAAGCTTGAATGGTCGTGGACGATCCCGGCAGATGCACCCAAGCCGTTCGACGGCAGGGTCATGAGACCTTTCAAGAACTACAGCGTCAGACTCGGTACGATCGACATCAATACGCTTGAGAGTCTGAAGGCATCAGAAGTGCCTGACAGGGAAAGTGAGCTGTACGGGCGTCTCATCGAGAACACGCTCTTCCTTGCGCTTTCACTCGGACATAGGAAATACGATGCAAAGGATGTGAGAACGATTCTGAGCGGCAGGGTGATCTCATCATACCCGCTCTCCGAACACCTGCTTTATTCCAACTTCCGCTCCCTTCTGAAAAGGGAGGAAGTGAACACGCTTCCCTGGGATTCGAAGAGGGTGCTTGCACTCAACAGGTCATTCCTGCAGGGTGTGGATGATGCTGGCGGCGGCATATACAGGGATGGCTTTGCGGAAGGCTGGACCGGGGAAGGGGAGAGACTGAAGGTGTCCCTTCAGATGGAAACTCTTTTCATGCAGTTCGAAAGGGACTGGAAGGCTGTCCATCCGGTTTTCAAGGCAGTGCTCATGTTCGGGGAAACGATGAAGATAAAGCCGTTTGAGGAATACAACGAGGAGTTCGCACTCCTCCTGCTTTCAGCCATGATCGTGTCATACGGATACCTTCCTCCCGCCTTCGATCCCTCCATGGCCGATGAGATCAACGCGGCCCTCTCGCTGGCCCTGAGAAGGGGCTCCTATCAGGATCTTGCGAGAATCGTGGAAAGATCGATGATAACGGGTTATCATATGAGTCATGTATGATATTGTCATAAAGGGCGGCATCATAACGGATGGAACAGGGGGTGAACCCTTCGTCTCTGATGTCGCCGTAAAGGATGGAAGGATTGTGAGTGTTTCCCGCTCAATAGACGGAAAAGCACTTAATGCCATAGCTGCAGAAGGGCTTCATGTGACGCCCGGCTTTATAGACTTTCACTGCCACAGTGAGGTTTACGGTCTTAAGGACCCTTACATGAAGCACCGCATAGGACAGGGAATTACCACCGACCTCTGCGGTAACTGCGGAATAGGGCTTTTCCCTGCAAATGAGTATAAGGATTGGCTCTATCCCCTGAACAACGATGTACTCGGTCACTATGATTCGTACACCTGGAGTGATTTCGCCTCCTACCGGAAGCTCCTTGAGGGCAGGATGGGAATAAACCAGGCCTATCTTGTTTCCCATGCACCGCTGCGCGTGGCCGTGCTTGGACCTGAGTGCGGACGGGCTGCGGATGAAAATGAGATAAAGGCAATGTGCGCCCTGCTGGAAACCGCCCTTGACCAGGGGTGTAAGGGACTTTCCTCAGGACTCTACTACTCACCGTGCTCATCTGCCCGCCGGGATGAGCTTCTTGCCCTGTTAAAGACAGTTGCTTCCAGGGATAAGCTATTCTGTGTCCACCACAGAATAGAAGGTCCCGGAATAATAGGTTCGATCAGGGAAGTGCTGGAGCTTGCCCTTGAAACGGGAGTGCGCCTTGAAATAAGCCATCTGAAGATAATCGGAAAGAAGTACGGCTATCTTCTTGATGACATATTTGCGCTCATTGATGAATACATCGGTAAAGGCGTAAGGGTAAAGTTTGACCAGTATCCCTACCACTATGGATCGACGTCGCTTTTCTCCCTGCTCCCGGCGCATGTGCTGGCCCTTTCAAGACGCGAACAGGAAAGAGTGCTTAAGGATGAAGCAAAGCGAAGGCTCATAAAGGATGAAATGCTCCATCCAGACGGATGGGAGAGTCTCTATCCCGTCGTCGGACCCGACGACATCTCGATCCTTGCCCTGGACCATACGAAAGCCTATGACGGCATGTCACTTTCCGAAGTGGGCAGAATGCTGGGAAAGGATCCGCTGGATGCGATGCTGGACCTCCTTTCCGATGAGGACGGGGCAGCCGTGATGATCGACATAACTGAAAGCGAGGATACGCTGAGAAGGATACTCGCACACCCGTTAATGTGCTTCGGAACAGACTCACTCTATTCCACACCCGATCCCCATCCAAGGAGCTTCTCGGCATCAATTCACCTGCTTGAGGATTATGTGCTGAGGGATAATGTGATATCATTTCCTGAAGCGATCAGGAAGATGACACATGAATGCGCCTCGAGACTTGGCCTCGATGACCTGGGCCTCATTAAGGAAGGTTGCCGCGCAGACATCTGCCTCCTTGATCTGAAGAACCTTCACGCGGATGTGAAGCGGAACCGCGGCCTTGAATACGTCATAGTGAACGGCAGTGTTGCATATGAAAAAGGAGTGTACAAAGACACTCTGACAGGAGAGATAAAATGAGACTGTATATTTTTGACATGGGCGGAGTGCTCCTGAAGAACTTCCACACCCTTCCTGAGATGGCAGGCAAAATGGGAATAAGCATTGATGAAATGAATGCGGACTGGGAGCTCTATGCACGCCCGCTCATGGAAGGCTACATGAGCGTCTGGGATTACTACGACCATCTCAGGACCCACTTCGGATATACTCCGGAAGGTGATTTCTTCAAAGACACCTTCCACCCTACCAGAAACGAAGTGATGATTGACATCGCTTCGCGCCTTAAGGCAAAGGGCAATAAGGTCGTCATCGGATCAAATACATTCGCACCCCACTGGCCCATCATCGATAAGCTCGGCTACAGGGATGCCTTTACCGGCTTCTATGCATCCCATGAGATACACTTGATCAAGCCCGATAAGGAGTTCTGGCAGTACATCATGGAAAAGGAAGGGGAAACACCTGAGAACACCACCTTCATCGATGACTACGTTGAGAACATCGAAGGGGCAAAAGCGCTGGGAATCGAGTGCTTCAACTACACAGGGGACGATAAGGCACTTCTTGAGTTCTTCTCCGGAAGGATATGATAAGGGACATCATAAACTTCGGCACTGAGGGTGGATTATCAGTCTTCCAGATCGCCGAAGTGCGTGACAGGGCCATGCTGGAGGAGGAAGTAAGACTCATAAAGACTCTTACGGACATCCCATTTTATCTCACTGCATTGCTGACTGACGACTGGAACAATGATCTCACTCCCTGGAAAGCCGAAGGTGTCCATAACAGCGGCTCCTTCGGGGATAGGGCCCCTGATACCCTGTCCATCCTGCTTGAGCAAGCGGGAAAAAGGGAAGGAGAGAAGATCATTGCGGGCTACTCCCTCTCAGGGCTTTTCGCCCTCTGGACTTCCTTTCAGACCGATATCTTCAGACGTGCAGTGGCATGTTCCCCCTCCGTGTGGTACCCTGGCTTTCAGGAGTATGCCAAAAGCAGAAAACTGCTTGCTTCTCATGTATATCTCTCAATCGGGGACAGGGAAGGCTTTGCCAGAAACCCCATACTCAGGAACGTTGATGTCAGACTCAAGGAAATTGCGGAACACCTTGGTCCCGACAGGGCATTCTTCGAGTACAACAGCGGAAACCACTTTTCCGATGTGCCTCTGAGAGTCGCCAGGGGAATAGCGTGGGAAGCGGAAAGGGCTTGGAAAAACTTTCCTGAATAATTGTCATTACAAATTTTAAGATATTTATATATTCCGGTTATAAATAGATATGATATCAATTGGTCCGGAGTCAATAAGATGAGTTCTCATGATGACTTATACCGTAACGCTAACGGTAGTGGGTGAGGATTTCACTGAAATGACTGATAAAACAGCTCCCTGGGAAATACTCAGGAGTAAGACCTTGAACACATCCCCAAAGTGCCCTCAGCATGAGTATGCTGCCCCGGAATGTCGTAAGTCATCTTTTTTCATACCCCTGCTTTGTCCGTCCAGACAGGTAAGCCTGATGATCCTGATTCGTAACTTGTGATCTACTTAAATAGCAGCAGGATGCAATTGAACGCCTCCATGACAGTAACCGTGAGAGATGGACCGTGCCGGGTGTTTACTGAAGGATACCCTTCACAAGGTTCACTGCAGTGACATCGGCAGGAAGCCACTTCACATCATATAGCTCTTCCGGGGTAAGCCATCTGGCATCCTCATGCTCCATGAGAGTGAGATTTCCTTCAAGCACAGTACATAGATAACAGTCCATTGAGAGATGAAATGAGGGGTAATCATATTCAACAGTGCATAGAAGCTTATCAGCACTGATGAGAGTCCCCAGTTCTTCCTTTATTTCCCTGACGATGGTCTTATCCGAGGTCTCACCGGCTTCAACCTTTCCGCCCGGAAACTCCCACCAGTCCTTATACTCCCCGTATCCGCGCTGAACCGCGAATACCCTGCTATCCCTGATGATCACTGCCGCAGCAACCTTTATGGTTTTCATGGATTGAAGGATAACACCAATGAATTGGAAAATACTACATACCCATGATAACCATCCATGATATACTCAGCCTTGGAGAGGACAGATGATCTACAGAAAAACAGAAGCGAGGGTAATGGCATACCTTCCGGTTATAAAGAGCAGGATGTACAGGAGAGAAGGAACCTTCCCTCCTGTTTATGTAAAGAAATACAGGGAGTACACCGAAACAGAGACCGTCAATGTAACAAAAACAGATGGCTATCCGTACCGTTTCGGCTGTCAGGGAGAGGACACGCTCTTTTCCTTCACCATGACAATTCCTGATGGGAATGAGGACTTTTATCTTCACTTCCCGCTGGAAACCGATGCGCTCTTAACCATAGACGGAAAGGCTGAGAGCAACATTAATCCAAGACACACTATGGTGTGCATGAATCCCTGGAAGGGGAAAACCATCGAGTGCGAAGTAAGGTGCTGGGATGGTTACATCTTCCCCGGCACCAGACCGCTTTTCGACACACACCTTCTTACCACTGTCGGCACACGGCAGGAGGATTATCCGATAATCCTCTCTGAGCCCGGGCTCCTTATAAAGAATCGGGAAAACTTTGCCCTTTACTACGATGTGCTGACACTTTCCGATCTGGCATCAAACCTTCCCGAGCACTCAATGGAAAGGGAAGTAATCTTTTCTTCATTAAGAAAGGCGCTTGCCTTCTACCCCATGTGCTCAGAAAACGATGAGGAGCAGAGTGCTTCTGAAGTAAGAAAGAAGATCGCACCGTTCTTTGAAGCAAAGAACGGCTTCTTTGCACCCTCATCATATTCAACAGGCATGTCCCATCTCGACCATGCCTGGCTCTGGCCGATCAGGGAAACGGAAAGAAAGGCGGTGAGGACCATCAGCGGCATGACTGCCCTGATGAGGGAGTATCCCGAGTTCATCTTCCTTTCAACCCAGCCAGTCCAGATGGAGTATGCCTTCAGGACAAGGCCTGAGCTCTATGAAAAGGTAAAAAACGCATTTGAAAAGTGACAGTGGGAACCCAACGGGGCAGGGCTTATCGAAGCTGACAATATGCTCTCATCGGGTGAAGGACTTATCAGGAACTTCCTTTACGGAAAGCAACTTACCGAGAAGCTCTTTCCGGGATACACCCCTGATACCTACGTCGTACCCGATTCCTTCGGCTACAACGGAAACCTTCCGCAGATAATGAAGGGCTGCGGCATCGAATACTTCATCACAAGCAAGCTCAGCTGGAACGACACGAACCACTTCCCCTTTGAGAAGTTCATCTGGAGGGGAATAGACGGAAGTTCCGTGAAGGCCTACATGATACCGGGAACTTACAATGGTGAGATCACTCCCGGCTTTGTCATGTCGATGTGGGATAAGATTACGAATAAGGATGTGCAGTCCGCCCAGATTCTCACAATAGGTGAGGGTGACGGAGGTGGCGGTACCACCCGGGATGACATTGAGGTCATGAGGCGCATTAAGGACATCCAGGGCTGTCCAAAGGCCTCCTGGTCAAAGGTCTCCGATTCCCTACGGAAGGTATTCTCAGAAATGGAAGATGTGCCTGTATACGATGGGGAGCTGTACCTCGAGCTTCACCGTGGCACTTACACCTCCCAGGCCCGCACCAAGCAGGGCTACAGGAAGATTAACACCGCACTTCACAATGCGGAGTACCTCATCGCAGCTTCCTGGGCTGAAGGAAAGATCAGCGACAGTGAAGCTGAAAAGCTTAACGATGAAGTAAGGTCCCTCTGGAAGCAGACAGTTGTCTACCAGTTCCACGACATCCTTCCGGGCTCATCGGTTCATCAGGTGTATGAAGAGACTGAAGCATTCTTCTCCGCGGCCCTAAAGCGTCTAGATGAAATCATAAGAAGCCTGGCCGGTGAGGGAGATGAAACACTCAATCTCTCACCTTTCATGCAGGAAGGCATAGCACCATACTCTTCTGGAAAAACAAAGACCGATTCCGTGAAGTGGGGCCAGGTCAGTTTATCACCTGACGGCAGGATCGAATCCCTGGTCTACAAAGGCCGTGAGGTTGTCTCTGATTCCTTCAACAGACTCATGATAGGTGAGGATGTGCCATGCAGTTGGGATGCCTGGGATATCGAGAAGGATACAGTTGACAACTTAAGACCTGCACTCGCCAGGAACGGTAAGCTTGGTAAGGCTTCTTCCATAAACCAGCGGGCAGTGATCCACAGGGATAAGGCCCGTATCGATTTCGTTACCGACATCGACTGGCATGAGGACCATCAGCTCTTAAAGGCTTCCTTCGATACAAACATCAGAAGTCAGAATGCTGTCTTCGACATCCCGTTCGGTTTTGTATCAAGGAGCACGGGAAACAACAACTCCATTGAGGAAGCCCAGTTTGAGGTACCCGCACAGAAGTTCGTCGCCCTTTCGGATGAGAACGTGACGGTAGCCGTTCTTTCAGACAGTAAATATGGCTACAGTGCCAAGAACGGAACGCTCACTGTTTCGCTCCTCAAGAGCGCAAAGGCTCCCGATGCCACAGCCGATATGGGAAAACACTCCTTCACTTATTCCGTTTTCGTAACTGACGAAGGAATAGGGGAGGTCATCAGGGAGGCTGAAGCCCTGAATAATCCATGTATCGTGAATACGGGAAAAGTAACTCCTCTAATTACGGTAAGCGATGGACTTTCTCTTGAGACGGTAAAACTCTCAGAGCGCGGAGGCGACATCATCTTCCGTGTCAGGGAATACCTTGGCGTTCCCCGGAAAGGAACATACTCCTTTGCCGATTGCCTTGACATGTCAACTCTCACAGAGTGCATGATGACTGAGGAAAAAGACACAAATGTGACCTTCACCTTCCGTCCGTTTGAAGTAAAAACTTACAGGATAAGAAGAAAGTAATGGCAAACAGTCCGGGGGATTTCCCCGGACTTAAATCATTATCAGAAAAAATATCCGTTTCTTTTTCCCAGACCGGTAAAAACCGTTCATTTTCCGTGTATTATTAGTATCAGATACTTCTGAAGGAGTTCATGAATGGGAATGCGGCCATACACATGTCTTGAGATCTGCGCAGGTGCCGGAGGCCAGGCCTCCGGTCTTGAAAGTGCGGGCTTTCATCATGTCGCACTGGTCGAATATGAGAAGGCGTACTGTGACGTTCTGAGGGCCAATAGGCCTGACTGGAACGTCATCGAAAGTGACGTGAGGGATTTTGATGCCACCCCATATAAAGGAGTGGATCTATTTGCAGGAGGAGTTCCCTGTCCTCCGTTCTCAGTTGCGGGAAAGCAGCTGGGACGGGATGACGAAAGGGATCTTTTCCCTGAAGCCCTGCGTCTCATAGGAGAGTGCGGCCCCCGCCTCGTCATGCTTGAAAACGTCAGAGGGTTCCTGGATCCGGCATTTGATGATTACAGACACTTCATAATGACCTCACTGGAAAACCTCGGATATGACGTAATGATCAAACTCCTTAATGCATCTGATTACAAAGTGCCGCAGCTGAGGCCGCGTGCAGTCATAATAGGGCTGAGGAAGGATCTTGCCATGACCTTCTCTTACCCCGAAGGAAGCACCGGAGAAGCACCCACTGTGGGAGAAGTCCTTTATGATCTTATGAGCGCAAACGGCTGGGAAGCTGCTGATGAGTGGGCCCATAAGGCCAACCGCATCGCACCTACCCTTGTCGGAGGCTCAAAGAAACATGGAGGTCCCGATCTCGGTCCCGTAAGGGCCAGGAATGCCTGGGCCGCCCTTGGAGTGGACGGAAGAGGTGTCGCCAATGAGGCACCATACCCTGGCTTCACCGGGATGCCCCGCCTGACAGTGAGAATGCTTGCACGACTGCAGGGATTTCCCGATGACTGGACCTTCGGCATCAGAAAGACAGCGGCATGCAGAATGATAGGAAATGCTTTTCCTCCTCCGGTTGCCAAAGCCATAGGGGAAAAGCTCATGGAGTGTCTTTCAAATGCAGAAAAAGATCAGGAATGCACGCAGGAAGTTTCACGCGGTATTGTGTGAACACGGGATTATTGGAAAAACCGGAGACGGAGTACCGTTTATCGCAGACTCACACAACAGGTCATCGATAGCCATTGCCTCAGATATGTTAAGGGGAATCGGTGGAACTGAAAACACCATTCCGGCAAGACTGCCTGGACAGAAGGCGGGTAATCTCTTTGAGGCCGCTGTTTCCGGTTTCCTTCAGGATACACTGCGCAATCAGAAGTGGAACATAAAGCATGATGGATCATCCATACTCAGCGACTTTGCCCAGTACGAGCATCTTGCAGAACTTCAGGCCCTGTCCTCAGAATTCCCAGACTTGGCTGCAGCTATAGGCTATGACTATATGATCAGACCGGACATCACGATATCAGAGATAACACAAACCCACAATAAGCCGGTCCTTATCGCAAGCATCTCTGCAAAACTCACAATGAGAAGTGACCGTGCCCAGAACAGCAGGACTGAGGCACTGAACATGATCAGAAACAGGAAAGGCCATCTTCCCCACATAGTCGTCGTGACGGCAGAACCGCTTCCCGGAAGGATCGCATCCATCGCCCTCGGTACCGGTGACATTGACTGTGTCTACCACACAGCACTTGGCGAACTTCAGGAAGCAGTCAAGCAATCAGGCACCGAAGAATCCATGAAACAGCTGGATATCATGATAAAAGGAAAACGCCTCAAGGACATAGCAGAACTTCCGGTGGATCTTATTTAACTTTTTAAGTTTTCCTTTATCCGTACATGTTTTCGTGCATATGGTTGTGTATTAGGAAAACGGAGGTAAATATGGCCAGATACTTTTGCAGGAACTGCGGAAAGGACTACTCTTCAATAAGGGACCTGACATCGTTCAGATGTCCCCGAAGTCCGCTGGGAGCAGGTAAGGGCCCTCATGAGCTTTATGAGGGCAGTGAAAAGGACAGATACACATGTAAGTACTGTGGAAAAACCTATCGTACGATCATGGACATGACACTGATGGACTGTCCGCGTCATCCTTCAGGACCGGGAAAAGGTAAACATTCCCCCGCACTTTGAAGGTTAAGGGCATTCTCTATAGGATGCCCTTTCTGACACGCCTCTTCTTCTTTATCATATACTCATCATCCGCCAGATTCTCTGCTCCTTTACGGCCGAAAAGAATTCTGCTCTGCATTTCAGAGTAAAGTCTGAATGATATTACAGGGGAACAGAGGTAAAGAAGGTCAGATGTAATGTATTCCGCAGATACACTGCCTGTTCCTATGATGAAATCAGCTCCCTTCATCATATACAGTTTGATGATCAGAGTCAGAAGATATCCTTCAGGTGTGTCGATCATCGGGACAATGTCATTGATGATAATCAGAAGTTTCCTGTCATCAGAATTCCTGAATTCAGAAAGCAACCACCTCATCCCTTTTTCATAGGAGAACGCATAATCCCGTTTTTCATAGTTTCCAACGTTTACCCGAACCGTGTCATCATTGCATAGTTCATCAGCAAGTTTTTCCATGAGTGAAATCCTCCGGTTCTGATCCGCTCCCGCCACCAGTACAGCTTTCTTTTCCATTCATCCTCCAATTATCCTGTTTCTGATCACATCCATCGGTGTCATCCCTGATTCGTTTCTGTCTTCCAGCAATGAGTGAGGAAGGAACCTTAATGCATTCACAATATTGCAGAACTCATTTTTCAATGCCATAAGGTGAAGTGCATTATTTCCTTTCATGTCCTTTGCGTATGGGGCAGCTCCGATGGAGATCAGTTCTGCAATGCCGTCAGGATTGTCGGTCGCTGCGATAAGCAGTGCCGTACTTCCTGATTTGTTCCTTATTTCTAGATCCGGGGTTTCCCCGATAAGAATATGGTAATCAGTGGGAGCAAAGTTATCATTTGCAACTGCATACATAAGCGCTGTCATTCCACATTCATTCTGCTTCCTGCAGTATGAAGGATGCATTACAGCCTTCAGAACTGCAGGATCGGTTTTTCTCAGCCATACATAATCCGTGAATGCCTTATAAGCCTCATCGGTTCCGGGAGTCAGCTGTTCAAGGCCGAAGATCTTTCTGAGAAGTTTCATGTTCTTTTCAGGATAAACCGACAACTCAAGACTGCTCCTGTCAGCAAATTCCATGATTGCATCAAATGCCGCTTCATTGTCACTTCGCACACATGCATCCAGCAACCGGTTTATATCACGCTTCATCCATTTCCGCTTCAGCAGCGGGAGTGTCTTTTTAAGCAGCCGTTTCATATCAGGATCCGCAATGCTTCTGTAAAACAGACCTCTTCTTATTTTATTTACAGTATCAGGTGTTGCTTCTGCAGAAACCAGATCAAGGAAATCACAGCACCAGGAATCCATATAGGAAGCGAAAAATGTTCTGTACCCATCATCCTCATCAATATCAAAAGGCACTCTGAAGACTGACTCTCCGTTATTCCGTACTTTGTGATAATAACTTATGTGCGCAAATACTTCTTCGTACGGGTCTCCAAGTTCCGCATAGTGCTTTCTGAAGAAAGAAACCATTTCTGAAGGTGTGAGGCTGAAAAGTGATATCCGGGGCGGATACATGCCGAAAGAGTATCCGTTTTCTTCCAGCAGACTGATGATTTTCCCTGATGCCATCTCATTGACGGCAAACTCATCAGCCTGAGGATGATGACCGTCATCCCGGACGTGAATCATATTAAGGCATTTATTCACGAGTCCTGCATCATCGTTTTTTATACCTGCAAGAAGAGCATCGAAAACATCCTCTTCCGTTGCATTACCGTTTTCAATAAGACCTGAGTAAAAAAATGATATGTTCGTGTTCATAACATGATGGTATAACTTCATGTGTATAATAATCTGTACAGATATTATCATACTATCAGGATTGAACCTGAGGGGTAATGGAGGAGGGAAAATGGCTTATCTGAGAAAACTGGTTAAACTTGCAGCCCTGCTGGCATCCGGAAACGGGGTAACGGTTAATGAACTCCTGAATAACAGTGAATTTGGATATCACAGCAGATCGAGCATCTATCAGGATTTCAGGAATCTTGAGAACAGCTTTGGGTTATTTCCTGAAAGATCGGATGAGTTAAGGGGAAAAAGCGGCAGGGAAGCAGTATACAGGATAGACGGTGAACAATGGAAAAACTTCCGTTCAGAGTTCATTACATGTACATTCGATACCAAGGACAGACGGCGTCTTGCATTTCTTCTCGAAAGCATAGGAAGCACTTCCCCGTTATTCGATGTTTCCGCTGATGATGTCATTGTCAAACTGCAGGGCTTACTTGGTGACATTAATGTCAGACCATCACGATACGGAGGGTATTTCAGCCTTGATACTGCCATGATCCTGGATAAGCTTCTGGAAGCTCAGGACACGAAGAAACTGATCAACATCACATATGATGGGACAGAAAGGGAAGTATTCGTCATAAGATGCTTCGTCTTTTCCGGTGGTACATACTGCTATGTGATGAAAAAAACAGGATGGGTGTACATGATGTCCATTCCACGGATTGAAAGGGTCGGGCCGGGACAGCTTCTGAATACCAGAAACATACCTTACCCTGAACCAAGTATCGATGTGGAAAAAGCCCTTGCCGATCCTTTCGGGATTGTCAGGGGAGAAACTGAGTTTGATGCAGTTGTCCGGCTGAGTGACACACAGGCATTCTATGAAAAGGAAAAACTTTGGCCTGACAGCGTTTCAATTGAAAGGAAAGGGGACCACTGGCTTTTCAAAGTCCATACATGCGGAGTATACTGGCTTAAAAGATGGGTAATGTCCCTGGGGACTGAAGCGGAACTGCTGGAGCCCGGCTGGCTTAGGGATGAGATAAGGTCTGACATGGAAACAATGTCAGTTCTGTATAATGGTCATGAAAAAGGAGAAAACTCATGGACTGTCAGCAATTGATAAGAGATCAGGAACTGGTTAACGATTACGTAAAGCGGATAGGGGAAAGCTTTATTGCCGAATCCGGCAGTAAGGCATACCCGATATATGATGGTGTGATGAATCCGCAGCTTTATGCAGAAGCTAAACCGAGGATTTCATGGGTTCTGAAGGAGCCATACGATGTGATTGACGCTGATGGTACCCCGAAAGGAGGGGACTGGCCACTGAGTGCCATTTATGATACGGAAAATGTTTATGACAAAATAAAAGGAAACCGGACACTGAATACCATGTCGTATGTAACTTATGGAATCATGAACAACCTGGAATACGCTGATATGCCGTGGATATACGAAGACCCTGCTGTTGCCAACTCATTAAAATCAATAGTTCATATGAATATCAGCAAATTCCCCGCCAAAACATACACATCTATGGGAAATCTTGCTGCATATTATGAAACCTGGCGTCCGATCCTGCTTTTCCAACTGAAGGTATATAAACCTCAGGTCGTGATATTCGGTAACGTAATGCCATATTTTCAGAAAGATCTCGGACTGGAAGAAATCATGAAATCTGATGATGATAGAATGGTTAATTATGCAGTGAAGGATAACTGCCTCTATATTGATGCATGGCATCCCTGTCTGCGGGGGAAGTCAGATGCCTATAAAGAGAAATACGTGAATGGTATTGTAAAAACTGTAATGGAACACGCCTCAGAAATAAACCTTGATTTTCCTGCAAATCCGTTTAAGCCAGGCTTTTGATCAGCAGGCTTTCAACGATATCGTCATCTGAGAGACTGTCATTAGGCTTGAAGTTGTAAACATACTGATTATGATAGCTCAGGAAATCGCCGACACCGTCCGGAACTTCCCTGAGCTTAATTGTATCATCGATGTGGAGCCTGTTGAAATTGCTCCACATCTGCTTTGATTGCTGCTCTGGGAGAATGATGTTCCCGGTCTTTGGTGAGAAAGAGATGATGCCCCTGTCGAATAGCTTGTCAAAGTTAGGCGTCAGCAGGAGAGAGTTCCTGGGATCAACACGTTCCTCGTTCGTGGATTCTCTCCATGGTTTGATATGGCTGGCAATTAGCCAGTCCGTATCATCAACACCGGTAACCGCACACTGACTGTGCCAGAAGGAAATCACATCCTTCCTGTACTGAGTCTGGGCAGTCCTGACATTCATCAGAAGCTTTGATTCCGTTTTTTCAGGGACCACGATCTTACCATATGAGGGACTGACTGTCTGGACTTCATCCGAGGTAATGATCTTCTTCTCTGCAAATGAGTGTATTGCAGCCCATTCAGGAAGATCAAAGATAACATGTGATGGTTTTCCCGGCTCCCAGTTGATCTGCATTCTCAGAGGTACGGCCCTTCCATAGTAAATATATGGCTGTTTCCTTGCTTTCTGGATTAACACGAATGTGTCGTGGGTACCGTCCTGAAGCTTTTTCTCTGCTGCCTTCTGACTGTTCTGCCCGGACCAGACCAGCAGGGACCCATCAAGGTGATCCTCATAGTTCTGAACGGAGTATGTGTCTTTTTCAAGAGTGACAAGCAGGATCTGAAAATCTGAATTCCTGCGGGTAAGAACACCCTTGCGGGAGATTGCGGTAACATCACAGTCCATCAGTTTTGCAAGATCCATGAGGGTATAGCTTTCACCCAATATGAGGGCATCCCTCAGTTTTCTTGCATAGCCATCCTGTTTTTCCGCAACACCATTCATACCTGCCAGGGTACCACAGAATCTGAAGCACTGCCAGATCTTTGCTGTAGGAATGTAAACAGCAATAACATATAATATAGGTATATGTAAGTATCGTTTGGATGCCTAAGTAAGTGATAGCTACTGCTTGTATGCTTTTTCTGTTTTGCGACTATTGAATTTGTATTAACATGTATGAAGTGGGAATGAATCTGAAAAGGAGACATTGCCACATTAATCCTATGAAGATTATAGGACTGTCTGATAAAGAGGAATAATTATGACTGAAGAACTGTACCTTGATTACCTGAGATATATTTATCGACAAAAAAATGGTTCATTCCTTGCTGACAGCTCTGTAAAAAAATATGGCAATGAAGCAATGCGACTCATTAATGGGTATATCGTGAAGCATTCATCTGCTATTGGTGTTTCATCCTTATATGAAGTAAATGATATTTTTCAATTACGGGCCATCAAAGATATGCTGATGAATGATCCTGGTTTTGTGAGGGTTGATACTGATGGACATCGTATGTATTCTGTTGGTTTGAAAAGATATACTGAATTTGCTGAAGGGGAATTGTTTAAAGGTCAGGAAAAGATTCTCTACAAATTGGATAAGCCTGAGCCTGTTATTCTGCAAGATGCTGAAGCAATTGCTAAAGAGAGCGTTAAGAAAGTGATAACCACTCATGAACGGGATAGAATCAAGGTTATTCAGGTGGAGAAGGCCTGTAACTATACCTGTCAGATTGATCCTGAACACAAGACTTTCATCGTTGACAGAACCACCCATCAATATATGGAAGGACACCATATCATCCCGTTAAGTATGCAAGGAGAGTTTATGTACAGCCTTGATTGTTACGCAAACATTATTGTGCTTTGTCCTACCTGCCACAGGTTTTTTCATTATGCTGAAAAATCAAAAAGAACAGATAAACTTAAGATGCTTTACGATGAGCGAGCAGAGCGTTTGTGCAATTCAGGGATAAAACTTGACCGCCATGATTTCCTGGAACTCGTTGATCGAAGTTCTTCAGGCATTGTCTATAGTTACAGTTAAAGCCAAATTTCTGATGGATGGTGAAATAGGAGGTTTGAGTCAAGTAATCATGAAGCAGGTCGTCATACCACCTTTAAACTTTACCAACTCCCGTCCAATGGAGTTCAATACTTATTCTCCTGAGCAGCACGCATGTGTTGTTTATGGCTGGATGGTGGATGGAAAGACAAATCGTGAACTTGACAGTCAGTACCTGTGTCCGGGGCATAATTACCATGGGTATCAGTCGATGGGTATTCTTCATTACCTGGGACTGGTACGTGAGCATCAGGGGATTTTCAGGGGAATGACACCGTTTGAGATACTGGCAAGCCTTTCCGAATACGCTTCTGATCCGAACTACTGCATGATCTTCTATTACATCAGGGACTATATTGCTGCACATGGCTCCGTGGTGGATCTTGATTGCAGTGAAGTGGAAAAGAGTTTCCCGAAGGATTCCCTTCGTGAGCAGTCCTGGATTAAGAATACCTGGACCAGAAATGTAATGGATAATGATATCAACGGAAGGCTGATATCATTGTCTGATGAGGGTGGGGCAGACAAGACCATCATGTGCAGGGATGTTGTTTATCACTACAGTTCACAGACCATTAAGGAATCCCTGAAATGTCTTTATGATTTTCACTGTCAGGTCTGCGGTGAAGTCATACTTCGGACAGGCTGGAGCGGTAAGTACTCCAGATCAGAGCAATGGGTATACCTGAATGCGGATGTGCATCACATCCTTCCATTGTCAAAGCATGGTCCCGATCTCAGGTCCAATATGCTTTGTCTCTGTCCCACATGTCACAGGAAATTCCATACAGGTGAGTTTGAACTCCGGAATAAAGGTAAGGATACCATCTGTGTTGATCAGCTGCTTGGAATGGAAAAGCAGATAACCAAAAAACACGTAATTGAATTGTATTAAGAGGTAGTTATTTATGAACGTATCATTCGAAGAACTCTTCTCCGTGATGAAGGAGAAGCTTGTAAAGCATGGATGCTCTGAGGAAATTGCTGAAAGATCGGCAAGGAATCTTGCTTCTTCCACCAGAGATGGTGTGATGTCCCATGGAGTCTACAGGTTTACACGTCTTGTTTCCATGATAGACAGGGGGATAGTGAAGGCTGATGAGAAGCCGGTATGTGTAAAGAGTCTCGGCGCCATTGAGGTATGGGACGGTAAGTACGGTGTTGGAAACACCAATGCAGAGGATGCCATGAACAGGGCCATTGAGCTTGCTAATAAGAATGGTATCGGATGCGTTGCCATGAAAAACACCAACCACTGGATGAGAGGCGGAGCCTTCGGTATTCAGGCAGCGGAGAAGGGCTTTGCATCAATCTGCTGGACCAATACGATTCCGAACCTTGTTCCCTGGGGAGCCAGAAGCAAGGAGGTCGGAAACAATCCTCTCGTGATGGGTGTACCTTATGGAGACAGGTTCGTCATTTTTGACGGTGCAATGTCCCAGTTCTCCTACGGAGCACTGGACAAGGCAATCATGGCCGGTAAGAAGCTTCCCGTACCGGGTGGTTATGATAAGGATGGAAAGATTACCGATGATCCCAAGGCGATTGCCGAATCGGGAAGAATGTTCCCCACCGGATACTGGAAGGGCTCCAGTATATCGATTCTGATGGACATGATGCTTGCCTGCCTTGCCGAGGGTGATACCGTAAAGGATATCGGTGACAGGGGCAGATCTCCCATGGATGAGTGCGGGCTATCCCAGATCTTCATGGTTTTCAAAGTCAGTGACAGGGAATATGCCGATGCTGCAATTGCAAGAATCTGTGAATCGGTCAAGGATGCGGTGCCTGCCGAAGGCGTAAAAGAAGTCTACTATCCCAGTGAAAGACTCTTTGCCACCAGAGAAAGAAGCCTGAAGGAAGGAATGGAAATTCAGGATAAGGTCTGGGAGGAGATAAAAGCACTCTGATATTGTTTTGCATCCGATAATGAAATTATAATATCCTTGTTAGCACATCATTTAGAACTGTGTTGGAGGGGTAATGTTATCAAAATATAGTGTGGAGAAAGCTTTCAGTGAACCGATAATTGGGACTGTGGCTTTCTCCGAAAATGAGATTGAGTATACCAAGGATAAGACCCGCAAATGTGTAGAAAAGTATTGTATTTCCAGTAAGGATGTTTCTCCTGACAATGACAGATTGGTTTTCCTTGGATGTGTGAATGCACTCAAGGAATGGGAAAAAGCTGATACTAAAAGCCTGTTTGCCTATTTGGCAAAAACTTTCGATACTGCTGAAGTAACTAAGTTCAGGAAATATATCTGTTCTGTCATAGACAGACTCTCCAATACAGATTTGTTTGTAGTAAAGGAAGGGAAGAATTACTACGCAACACTTCTGTTTCATTCCCTTGCCCCAAAGGAGTCGGCATACAGTTTTTTTGAACTTTGCTGGAATATTTTCTGCAATGAGCTGGGAGAGGTTTATGTTCCGGAGAATCTGATATATCAGAAAATGGCAGCCAAACTCAAGGAACTGTTTTCCGAAACAACTGAAAAAAGTGAAACTGAAATCTGTCAGATGAAACTAGGCTCCAATGTTTATTCCTTATTTTTGGGAATGAAGGTGATGGCAAGGGAAAAACCGGAGCTGCTTGCGCGACTTATCGACAGAGTTATATGTCTTATTGATAAACTGTTCTATGGTCAGAAACTTGACCATAACATTGATTATCTCTCTAAACTCGTTGCCTCATGGTGGAAATGCGAGAAGCAAAACACTCTGGGGGAAGAAGTTCGTACTGTACATGGCAGACAGGCCATTGTATCTGATGAAAGAAACATAATTCCTCATTTCAGATATAACGATGAAGATGAAGTAGTATTGGAGATACCTGCTTTTGCCATCGATGTTGATAGAAAATGTGATGTAATCCTTCGAATCCATAATGATGAGGATAGCAGTTATTGCGACCAGAAAATGCATGTCAGGACATCTGGATTATTATGTTCCGTTAAAGCATTTGAAGTGCCACTGGATAAATATCATTTTCCCATGCTTCGAGTTGAAATCTGGGCTGATAACAGATGCGTCCATAACTCAAAACATTCATTGTACAGGGATTTCATAGTATTCTCAGATAAGGGAAGAGAGATACGGCATCAGATCATTCAGCCAGGCAGATATTTCATGTACTGTCTGGCTTCCGGAGAGCTGAAGCAGAATCCGGATCTGGAGAAGTGCGCTAAGTATTTGTATGAATTTGAGGCAAAAGAAGGTGATGTACTCAGGAGTGGAAGTTATGCTGTATTTTTCAGTGATGGGAAAAACAAAGCTGAGCTATGGATGGATTCTTCCATATGCAAGAATATCAGCTTCATTCTTAACGGTATCCCTTATTCTGTGGTTGATGGTGAAATAAATATTGTACTTAACAGATTCGAAAACATAAATGATTATGGGATATCAATAAACAGCACAAATTTTCGTCTGGGGGAGTTTAACTTTACTGAAAGAGAGCAATGGTATTCATTTAACCTGACAGATTGCTGTATGCCAGGAGAACCAGTATATATTCGTGTGTTCAGGTTCTCTTCAAATAAAACCGTGTTTGAGCTTTATCTGATACGGTTTGAAGATGTTAATCTAGAATTCAATCAAAAGTATTACTATGGTTCCTATTCAGGCAACGTAAAATTCAGGACGGCAAGATTTGATGAGTGCAGAAACTTCTGCTCCGTCGATGATCAGGTATTAATTCCTTTTGGAAAAGGAGAAATAGCCATTGACATACCTTCTGTATCCTGGAAAATGACAGGATTTGGGCTTATGACTTCTGAGATTTCCCATCCTCTGTGGTATGAGAACATAAGTCCTGCTGCTGTAATGGAGTTTTCAGTTCCAGCCGGAATGGATAAAACTCTGGTTCTGTCTGATCAGGGGAATGTACAAATTAATAAGAAAGGTGAGTATCTGATTGGTGCATATCTTCATGAGCTTCGGGCAAATGGACAGAAAGAATCAGTGACAGCTTTTCTAAAACTGTCCGAAGGGAATATGCTTCCCATGTTTGAATGCTGCCTAAAGGAAAAATTCATTTCACCTCCTGTAATAATAGCCGGAAGTGATTGCAGAATTAGCTGGTATAACAAGGAGTATTTTGTCGGTCCTAAGGATTCCCGCTTCAGAGTTGATCTGGAGACTCCTACCGGAATACGTAAGGACATATTTCCCAATCCCGTTAATTTTCAGTCTTATTATTTTCCCGAAGTGGAAGGAAAGTGTTCCTGCAAGGTAATATATCTTAAGGAATATGGATTTGAAATCGAAGATCAGGTGGTTCTATGTCTTGATTTCTTCGCGGGTGATGAAAAATCTGTCAGGTTCAGGAATAAATCGTTTAAGCTCGACAGAGTAATCTTAAAAAACAGCTCTGAAATACGAAGCATTACATGGATTAATGTTGACCGTATTTCTTTTGATCAGGAGCTAAATAGATATACATGTACTTTGTACTTCATGAATAAAGGAAACCGTATTGATTTCTACCGACATTATGATACTCAGACAAAGCTGACTCCTGTCGGATTTGATCTTCTTGAAGACGGAAGAATTAAACTGGTTCATGGATGTGATACAGGAATGGGAAAACCTTTCTATCTGGAGAATAATGGTCATTTGTCTCCTGTTGGAGATATGGAAATTGAATACTTCCTTCCTTATACATTTGTGATCCAGGAAAAGAAAGTAATCAAGCGGAATGCTGATTCAGATAATATTCATAGTTCAATCGAGCAAAAGAAAGACAGAGTTCCGAAGACAATTTATGTTTCATCGGAGAAAATCAAAAAGTCAGGTTACAGGATATAACCAGGGAGGAAAGGGTGTTTAATCCGGCAATCGCATCAAACAACATAAAGAATGAGTTTATCGATTACATAACCACAGTTTATGGGTTTGAGGATAAACAACTATTGGAAAACTTTCGATCTGAACTGAATACTACAATAGCTCAGGGGCCGTTTCTGCAGTTGAACTATAACTTCAGGACTGCGGAAAGTATTAATGAACTGATTGATCAGAATATTCTGTCTCCATTGTTTCGTGACCTGGAGGAAGGAAAACCTGATACTCCTCTGTATCGTCGTGTTCTGCCTTTGGACAGACCGCTATATCACCATCAGGTAAATGCGATCAAAAAGATATCGCAGGGCTGCAATGCCGTAATTTCCACAGGTACCGGTTCCGGAAAGACAAACTGTTTTCTCATCCCCGTAATCAATGAACTTCTCAGAGAACAGGAAAAAGGAACTCTTGATGATGGCGTAAGAGCAATCTTCATATATCCAATGAACGCTCTTGCCAATGATCAGATAAAAAACATCAGGACACTTCTGATGAAATATCCTGCTATCACATTTGGTGTTTACAACGGCGGTACATTGTATGATGATGACTCTGCAAATCTTTCCTATGAGAAGCTTCACAGCGATGATCCTGTTCCTGAGTTAAGGACGCCTTTGGATAACGAGAGAGTATCAAGAGACACACTAAAAAAGCGTCCTCCTCATATTCTTTTTACCAACTATTCTATGCTCGAGTATCTTCTGTTAAGGCCGAAGGATGATGTTCTGTTCAGTAACAGTAATTTCAGGTTTGTTGTTCTTGACGAAGCTCATGTTTATTCAGGTGCGACTGGTATAGAGACGTCTTTTCTTCTCAGAAGACTGAAAGCCCGTCTATCCGCTAACAAAAAGCCTCAGTTCATTCTTACCAGTGCCACATTGGGTGGAGAAAACAGTGAGGATGATATTGTAACCTTTGCGCAGAATCTGTCTGGCGAGGAATTCAGCAGGGACTGCATAATCAAATCGGAAAGGGAAGGGATTATTCTTCCAAAAAACAAAATATCTGTCCCTTATAGTGCACTCAATGAGCTTTCAGACGAAAGGAATATAGCAGGAGACGTTCTGATTAAATATGGATTGCCTTTTAATACCAAAAGTGATGAGGCTGGCATATTATATGATCTCATGATCCATACGGCAGAATTCGATTGGATCTCTCATAAGGTAGGAACTGTAACGAGCATCAGAGAGCTATCAGAGGAGCTTCATATATCTGAAAATGCTGTTATTGACATAATTTCACTGTGCACGAGAGCAGAAAGAAATGGTAAATGCCTATTGGATGCAAAATATCATTTCTTCCTGAGAGCACTGGATGGCTGCTTTCTTTCATTGTCACCATCAAGAACGCTGTCACTTACACGAAAACAGACCTGCACTGAAAATGGGAAGCAGTATATTGTTTCGGAAATAGCTGTATGTGAAAACTGCGGGAAGATTGCGTTTACTGGTATTCGGGATAAGAAAGGATTCCTGAAGAATGCACCGTCCTTTGCTGATTCAGAGTATTACGTTCCGATTGATGATGGTTGGAATTCTAAACTGATAATTGATGATGAAGATGAATTGAATACTGATGATAATGATTCTATGTTCTATCTTTGTCCTCATTGTGGGATGATGTTACCTGCAGATGAGGATCTTCCTTCATCATGTGAGTGTGGGTCGGAAGAATTCATAAAGGTTGTCAAAGCCAAAGCAGGAAAACGTGGAACAAGCTGTGTTGATTGCAGTGTTGGACAATACAGAAGGTTTTATCTTGGTAATGATGCTGCAACATCAGTAATAGCAACTGCCTTATTTGGAGAGTTGCCTGAACATAAGGTCAGTATACAGAGTGATGAATATGTTCCAATAACATCAGATGATGACCCATTCATGATAGAAACAGATTCAGTAAGGAAAAAAGAACCGATGAGTTCCGGACAGCAGTTTCTGGTGTTCTCCGACAGCAGACAGGAGGCCGCAAAATTTGCCTGTTATCTCAGAAGTTCATATACGGAATTCCTCAGGAGAAGAGGGATGTATCATGTCCTCGCAAACCTGGGTAATGCCGACTGGGCCATTACTGATTTCGTGAAGGAGCTTTCAAACTTCTTTGCTGACAATAAAATGTTTGCCAAGAAGAAAAATGATGGGAGCAATCTGGATATGGAAAGCCGAAGACAGGCCTGGATTGCAGTACTAAATGAAATGAGCCGCTTCAATTCATCTACATCACTGACCTCATTGGGTTTTATTCAATTTTATCTGAAAACTGCCGACCAATTGGCTAGGAATATCCACAACAGCCAAAAATATAATGTGAAAAAAGTCAGCGAGGAAAGTATCAGCACTTTGCTGAATCTGCTTGCTTTTCAGTTTATTAAGGCAGGTGTAATACAGCCTGATGAAAATGTAACGCTCAGTGATGGAGACAGGGAATATATTTTCTATACTCCAAGGCAGCAAACCATCTCCCTTAATGCATCAGATGGAGTGTCTGCGCACTGGATGCCAAAAGATATTCTTTTGAAGGAAGGTGTCCGTACTGCACATTCCAGCAAGATAGAATATATAAAACGCGTTCTTGGCTGTGATGACAATACTGCAGGAGATTTCCTGGAGCAGTTTTTCCTATACCTTAGTAAAAAAAATAAAAATGAAAATGCTTTTCTTGTTCTAAAAGACAAAGGCTATGTTCTTCGTACGGCATCTTTCGGCATAAGAACACCTAAATCAAAGGATGCCAAGTGGTATAAATGCCGGAAGTGTGGACACATTTCACAATTCCATTTGGATCATCATTGTGTACTCCTGAAATGTGAAGGGGATGTGATGGAAGTTGATCCCATGGAACTCAGTAAGAATAATCATTATGCACATCTGTACCAGAGTGAGCAGCTGAATAATCTGTATATTGAGGAGCATACTGCACAGCTGGGGAAAGAGAACAGTCTCCGGTATCAGGAAGAATTCGTTAAGAAGGAAATTAACGCTCTTTCATGCTCTACGACCTTTGAGATGGGCGTTGATGTAGGTGACCTGGAAACCGTATTCCTGAGAAATGTTCCTCCGATGCCTTCAAACTATGCTCAGCGTGCAGGCCGGGCTGGCCGTTCAAAAGATGCTTCCGCTTATGCAATCACATATGCCAAACAGAGTTCTCATGATCTAACATACTTCAATGATCCTAAAAAAATGATTGTTGGTACTATCAATCCTCCTCTGTTCAAAACAGAAAATGAAAAGGTGTTCCGCAGGCATATTTATGCTGTGGCCTTAAGTATGTTTTTTGCAGAATACGATGAAATGTATAATCATAATGACGCAGAAATTTTTCTGAATCAGAAGGGGTACGAGATATTTTCTGAATGGCTCAGATCAAAGCCTGAAAACCTTAAAAAGATGCTGTGGAGATCTTTTTCTGATAATGAACTTTATTATACCCTGGACATAGATGGTTTTGGTTGGCTCGATGGCCTGATTGGACCTGAAGGTGTTCTTACAACACATATAGAGTATTATAATAAAGTAGTCCAGGAGCTCAGAAAACAGGAAAGGGCTGCCGCAGGTAATGGAAGTGAATTGAACCAGATTCAGAGAAGAATGAAGCTTTTCACAAGGAATGAATTGGTGGATTTCCTTGCAAGGGGGAATATTCTTCCAAGGTATGGTTTCCCTGTCGATACTGTTGAACTGTATCAGAATTATTCTTCAGTAAATGGAGAAAAAGATCTCAGGCTTAATCGTGACCTGCTTATGGCGATTGCTGAATACGCACCTTCATCTGAGATCGTTGCTAACGGAAAGCTTTATACAAGCAGATATATCAGGCCCGAAAAGACAGATTCTCAGACTGCAAATTTTCATGAATCATTCCTTGCAATCTGTGAAGAGTGCGGTTCGATGAATTGTTCTGAAGCTGTTGGTAAAGAAGGGCAGGAATGTATTGTATGTGGTAGGATTATCCCAAGGGATAGTTTTCATAAGAGCATTGAGCCAAGGGCCGGTTTCATTGCTGAACCTGATGTTAAGGATGTTCCGATGAAGAAACAGGAGAAGAACTATAAAAGTGATGTCTTCTATCTTCATAACAGTGAAGCCCGGTCGGTAGAGAAGCATTCATTTATTTGCGGTGATGTTATTGTAGATATAGAGTCCACTGTAAATGATTCCCTTATGGTTCAATCTGAGTCATCATTTTATGTGTGCGGTAAGTGTGGATATGCAAAAGAAAGCAGTGAGGATTTTTCCGTTAAAGGTCCGGCCAGAAAAAGAAAAAGCTTCAATAGAGTTGATTATCCCCATAAGACACCAACCGGTGCTGAATGCAGCATGGAACATCTTGAGCAAAGAAAAATACATCACACTTTTCATACAGATGTGGCCAGAATAGGATTCAGCTGTGATACAGGAAATTACAATACTATGCTTTCCGTTATGTATGCGATTCTTTACTCAATAAGTGATGTACTGAATATTGAAAGAAAAGATATCAGTGCATGTTTGACGAGAACGAAGGGCCGGCAGAACGACTGGCAGATAATCATCTATGATGCAGTCCCCGGAGGTGCCGGTCATTCAAGACGAATTGTCAGTAATGATGGTGCTGTTTTGTCAAGGGTTTTTGAAGCAGCCTACTCTAGAGTAAGTGAATGTGAATGCGATCCTTCATGTTATAAATGTCTGAGGAGTTATGAGAACCAGAAGGTGCATGATAAGCTTAACAGGCAACTGGCTAAGGATTTTCTGGCTTGATTAACAGGAGAATGTGTTCCTATAAGTGTTGATGAGCATTGTGCTGCTGAGAATTAATAAAACAAAGCCGGAGGTCAACTTGGGCCTCCGGCAGGCAGCTGAGTATAACTAACACGTAATTGGGATCCTTTGTGTGTTCATTGGGTAATGGGGGTTGCTGCCTGAGTGTAGTTTAATGTGGTGGAATCAATTATTCAATAGTCAGGTTTTCCGATTTCTGATTAATAATTCTTCTGTTTCCGTGAACCCCATCTGGAAAAACAGCTTGTCTTTTTCCGTATTTTCTTTCGATGCCTTGAGTTCGGTAATGTTTCTCCTATGTGCTTTAGTGATCATGAAGGAGAGGGCGGCCCGGGCAAGTTCCCTGTCGTTCAGGTCAGTCTCCAGCTGAGAGTCCTTAAGGGCCACATAACCCGCCTTGATCCCGTCAACAGAGACAGTGTAATTGTCTTCAGACGATTCAGTGATGGTGATGTGCATTACCTTTCTTATTTCTTCCTCAATCCTTGCAATGCACTCCTCAGTATCCTTTTTGATGGACTTTCCCCAGAACCTGATCACGGTCCATCCAAGGGCGGCAAGATCGGTGTCGTTCTTCCTGTCCCGCTCCATGTTGCGGGCTATCTTGGCAATCCAGAAATCAGGGTTGTTTCCTTTGGCAAGTGTTTCCTTCAGACTGTCCCAGTCCTTTCCATGAAAGAATTCACCGTCACAGAATACCGCGATGCGGTACTTCGTGAGGGTAATGTCGGGTTTGCCCGGAAGATCCTTTTTGTTCTTGCGGTATCTTATGCCCCGTGCCCAGAGGGCATGGCGGAGGAGGACCTCTATGGATGTGTCCTTTGCCCTTATCCTGCTCATATTGTAGTGCCGTGCTTCAGATACCATGGAGTGATGATAGCACTTTTCTCATGTTAAGAGAAAACGGGATGAAACTGGATGAAAGCCGTTCCATGGGATTTACTTACAGAGCAGGTTGCTGAGCAGTGTTATCAGGTATGCCTTCTGATTAATAGAACAACATTAAACGAATACAGTGATTTTCTATTGTGTGTGGAAACACTATGCACCATAATTGTGGCAGAAGGGGGAGATTGTTTTGAAAAGAAAAGCAATAGGTCTGTTCACAGTCATTCTTGTGTTACTCTGTTTTGTTTCATGCAGCAATAACAGCAGTGTCCCGGCAACGGGATCAGTCAGCATTGTCCTGAATAACAATGCAAGGGGAATAGAACCGAACATTTCCCTGGATACCGCAAAGTACAGTGTTGCGATATCAGGAACAGGGTATTCGAGCGTCGAAGATGTTGCCACTTCGGTTTCTGTTTATTCAAAGAAGGATATCCCGGAAGGTAACTATACTGTTACCGTCAGTGCCATTAACAGTGTCGGCATAGTAATCGGGGAAGGATCGAAAGAGTTCTCAATTACCCGGAATAATACCACCGAGGTGAGTGTGACAGTCGATGAGATTGCCGGAAACGGTAAGCTGACCGTAACACTGTCAGGTACTGTTATCGAGGGTAAGACATACACGCTTAATGTGTATGACAGTAAGGATTCTCTGGTTAAGAGTACACTCTTTACCGATAATGTGGCAGAACTTGAGATCGGTAATGGTTACTACTACTTCATGGTAAGCGATGGAATCGGAACCGTATCGGACCCTGAAGCGTTCAGAATGCTTAAGGGTGACCATCTCCGTGCTGAGGCGAAAGTGTATTCAGGAGGCGATGGTTCCTTTCGTCTTGAGATAACCAATGTCATAAAACCTACTCCTGAACTTAAGCTTGCATTTTCCTCACCGAATGTTCATGCAGGAGACGGTGTCACTGTTTCCGCTGTCGGGATGGAAGGGAGTACTCTGACTTATTCCTGGTTCATAGATGGTGTGGAAGCTGAAGGTGAGAATGGTGCAGCCATCACTTTTTCGAAGAATGTTTCAGGGGAGTACAGTATCAAATGTCTTGTTAAGGACAGTGCTTCCAACCTGGTATGGTCCGCTGACAGGATGCTTACTGTCTATGATGTCGGATATAAGCCTCTGACATTATGCCTTCAGGGAAATGTGGAATTCTGGTGTGTGGGTGATGTCCTGATTCCTGCGGACCTTCAGGTTTCAGTAAATAAGGACAGCGCGGAGCTCTATTCATTCCAGTATGGACATGGGCATCGTGCATTCACGTTTGATAAGGAATCAGTCATTACCTGTACGCTTTCAGGTGTTGATGGTTACTCCTACTATCTGGAAACAGAGGAAGATGGTGATTACACTGTCGTTTACATCGTGATTGACAGGGAAATTGAAGACCCTGCATTTGTGAAAGTAAATTTTGATTACGACTACAGATTCCATCGGGAAAGGAACGAGTACAGAGGATTCTATCTTTGCCCTGAAGGTGCCTCATACCGCAGTGAGGGCAGTGGCATTGTTTCAATGACAAACAATACTGCTTCAAGGATAATTAAGGTAAATCCCGGTTATTACAGGCAGAATGGCATGACGGGAAATAATGGTACCCTGGATCCTTCTGTTTCACCTTCAAATTTCACTGTTGCATCAGGTGAGACAAAGGAAGTAACGGTCACTCTTCCTTATGCGACGGTTGTGCTTGAGGGTTTTGATGGGGATGCCGGATATTATGGTATTAAACTTGGGGACTATGATGTTGACAGGGGTTATGTTGATGAAATGGATGGTAAGAAGGTTATTCTGCTGCCTTCAGGTAATGTTGGGTATAGCCATTATTCCTTATGGAAAGCCTTCAATCCTGATTACAGATATGATTTCTCAACAACGGCAGGTATTGGAGAGACCCAGAATGTAAGCACGATAAAAAATGAAATTGACTGGATTGATTCCGGTGTCACGATTCCGGCAGGAAGAACTCTTATCAGAGTAACATCTGCAGTGGTTCTTGACAGGACATTTCAGGAATTGTACTGGAAAACAGTCACACCGGATGGCTCCTTGTATGACAGCGGTATTATGGATCTCAGTTGGCCATCCTGGATTAATTTGAATCAGAGTTTCCGTCTGTACTGTACTGACATCACAGGACAGAGTGGTTACAAATACAAATGCTCAGTGGAAAAGCAGAGTGACGAATCCGGAGAATACAATCTGGTAACGATTAATATCGATAAGGATATGTCAGATTATGCGACTCTGAAGGTAAACCATTCATTTGATGAATCCCTGCTGGTAAACGGTACGTATATAACCGCAAGAAGGAACAGTGATAATAAATATATCCTTATTCCTGTATACTCCGGAGGTTCTTCGGAATACAAAACAGAGCCGGGAACTTACCGTTCCAATGGGTACTGGAACTCAATTCTGGATCCTCAGACAGGAAAAGAATATGCTCCCAGGATTCCTGAGAACTTCATATGTACTTCAGGTAAGACAACTGAGCTGAGTGTCAGACTGGAGGAAAGGAATTAGAAAGCAATTCCTGATTGTCAGGGCGGAAAGACTGTTTCTTTCTGCCCTGATGTTCTTTTATCCCTTCCTGATCGGTCAATGCAGGAAACAGATATGGTTAGAAGTATGTCTTCTTCCTGGCGGGGTAGTGGGACCTCATCGCTTTAGGTATTGTACCGCTTCGCGGATAGACTGCTGCTTTATTCAGTGGTGAAGTGAAGGAAAGTGCGGGGCCACGTAACCTGCTTTGATAATGCAGTTATCATCAGTGACAGTGCTGTTACTTGTCTCTCTCTGTTTTTATCTCATGTTTTGGTTTACCGCGACATCATGTGTCGTGGTAGGGATGAGAGAATGGGGATAAAGGAGAAACGATAATGAACGAGATGAAGCTGGTTGAAAGCTGTTTCAGGAACATGGGACTCACGAGACGTCAGGTTAAGGCACTCAGTGACAAGATTGCTGAGTACATTGCCTCGAACAGGGCAGCAGGCATTTCCGGTGATATGGATGATTCCCGACCGGAGCGTCACAGGTCCTGATATTTTGTTGTTTTTCAAGATTTAATGCATGTTTTTGAATATTTGTCCTTGCCTGTGCCGGGAGGACTTGTTTGAATATTCTGTGAAAATAAATACATTTTTTTGCATAACACATTGACTTTTTCGGGGGAAAAGAGGTAAAAGACAAGCTATCGGATACGGTTCACAAGGAGGTCAAAGATGACAGGTTCACAGTTAATTCAGAAAAAACACCTTCCTTTGATCGCTCTTATTTCCCTTATTCTCGTAGTACTACTTAGAAACTAAACCACTGGCTTTAGTTCTTTTTTGTTGTAGCCCGTGGTAAAGAAAAAACCACGGGTTATTTTTATAGGAGGTCCTGATGGATGAAATGAAGAGAAGAACGACTCTGGCAATCCTTGTCAACAACAAGGCTGGTGTCCTCATGAGGGTCGTGGGTCTTTTCGCCCGACGCGGCTACAATATCGACTCCCTTTCGGTAAGTGAGACCGAAAGACCTGATATAAGCCGTATCACGATCGTCGTTACCTGTGACTCGATCATTATTGAGCAGATCAAGAGGCAGGTTGAGAAGCTTTACGACGTGAAGAGGGTGTTTGAGATGACATCCTCCGGCTCCGTACAGAGGGAGCTGGTGCTGATCAAGGTCAGGGCCGATGAAGATACCAGAAGCCATATAGTGGAGATCGGAGACATCTTCAAGGCCAAGATCATCGACGTGACGCCTGAGACCGTCACGATGCAGCTCACCGGAACGAGCGAGAAGCTCGACTCGTTCTTTGCCCTTATCAAACAGTACGGCATCGTTGAGCTGGTAAGAACTGGAACCACTGCTCTTGAACGCGGTTCAAGGGCTCTGAGCGAAATAGAATTTGAAAACTGAACTCATGGAGGATCATATGAGCAGAATGTATTATGAACAGGACGGTAATCTGGACTTACTCAAGGGTAAGACAGTCGCGATCATCGGCTACGGCAGCCAGGGACACGCACATGCACTCAATCTGCACGAGAGCGGTGTCGACGTCGTCGTCGGTCTCTATGAAGGCTCAAAGAGCTGGGCTAAAGCTGAGGAAGCCGGACTTAAGGTCATGACTGCATCCGATGCCGCAAAAGCTGCTGACATCATCATGATCCTTGTCAACGATGAGAAGCAGGCCAAGCTTTATAAGGAATCAATCGAACCGGGTCTTTCCAAGGGCAAGTACCTTGCCTTCGCACATGGCTTCAACATCCACTTCGGCCAGATCAAGCCGCCAGCTGATGTCAATGTCATCATGATCGCACCCAAGGGACCCGGCCACACGGTAAGAAGCCAGTTCCAGGAAGGTAAGGGTGTTCCTTCACTCATCGCAGTACACCAGGATCCTTCCGGTGACTCAGAGCAGATCGCCCTTGCATATGCAATCGGTATCGGCGCTGGCAGGGCCGGTGTTTTCGTGACAAGCTTCAAGGAAGAGACCGAGACAGACCTCTTCGGTGAGCAGGCAGTTCTCTGCGGCGGTGTCACAGCCCTCATCAAGGCAGGTTTCGACACTCTCGTCGAGGCTGGTTATCAGCCTGAGATGGCATACTTCGAGTGCTGCCATGAGATGAAGCTCATCGTTGACCTCATCAACCAGGGCGGTCTGGCTTACATGAGATACTCAATCTCCGATACGGCTGAGTACGGCGATTACATCACCGGACCCAAGATCATCACCGAGGACACCAAGAAGGCTATGAAGGAAGTCCTCAAGGACATCCAGGAAGGTACTTTTGCCCGCAACTGGCTGCTTGAGAACCTGGTCGGCAGACCTTACTTCAACGCCCGCAAGAGAATTGAGGCAGAGAGCCTTCTCGAGACAACGGGTGCACGCCTCAGAAGCCTGATGAGCTGGCTGAAGAAATAATACTTAATATTACAGGGATGATAAGATGGCAGACAGAGTCTATTTTTTTGATACAACGCTGAGGGATGGTGAGCAGGCTCCCGGTTACTCAATGAACCTGGAGGAAAAGATAAAGATCGCAAAACAGCTTGAAGCCCTTGGTGTGGATATAATCGAGGCAGGTTTTGCCATCTCATCTCCCGGAGACAAGGAGAGTGTGACGGCAATTGCGGGTGCGGTGAAAAACTGTACCGTCGCATCCCTGGCGAGGGCACTGCGCAAGGACATCGATGCCGCGTATGAAGCGGTAAAGCATGCAGAGAGCCCCCGCATTCACCTCTTCCTTGCCACCAGCGACCTCCATCTCGAGTACAAACTCAGGATGACCCGTGAGGAGGCCCTGGACAGGATCAGAGAGAACGTGCGCTACGCCGCTTCCCTCTGTTCCAACATCGAGTTCTCACTGGAGGACGCAACCAGAACCGATCTTGACTACATGTGCCGTGTGGTCGAGCTTGCGATCAAGGAAGGTGCCACCACGGTCAACCTTCCCGATACGGTCGGTTATTCGACACCTCAGGAGATCGCCCACATGGTCTCCTACGTGAAAAATCACGTACCCAATGTCGACAAGGCAATTCTTTCCATGCACTGTCACAACGACCTTGGCCTGGCAGTTGCCAACTCCATGGCAGGCGTAAACGCAGGTGCCCGCCAGATCGAGTGCACGCTCTGCGGTATCGGTGAGAGGGCAGGTAATGCGGCAATGGAAGAGCTTGCGATGCTCATGCATACCCGTCCCGACCTCTATCCCTATGAGAACAGGATCGTGACCACCGAGATCACGAGAGCTGCAAGGCTGCTTTCATCCACGACCGGCGTGAAGATCAACCCGTCGAAGGCAATTGTCGGTGCCAACGCCTTTGCCCATGAATCGGGCATTCACCAGCACGGCGTTATGGCAAACAGCAAGACCTATGAGATCATGACGCCGGAAAGCGTCGGTCTTACCCAGACCAATCTCGTGCTTGGAAAGCACTCCGGTCAGCATGCCTTCACAAAAAAGCTTGCCGAACTCGGTTATGAGCTGCCCAAGGAGGAAATCGACCGCCTCTTTGCAGAGTTCAAGAAGCTCACTGACAGGAAAAAGACAGTTTCCGACAGGGACATCATCGCCCTGGTCGAGTCCACTGAGGACGTTAAGAGCCAGCTCTGGACGCTCGAGAACTTCGTCGTCAATAGCGGCAACCACATGACGGCAACTGCATGCATGACCCTGAGAAAGGGCGAGAAGACCTATCAGGAGGTTGCTGCAGGCACAGGACCCGTCTATGCGGCGCTCAGAACCGTCGAAAAGATCATACGTCACCCGTTCAGCCTTGAGGATTATCAGCTTCAGGCCGTTACGGAGCACCGCGATGCGCTTGGCGAGGTGCTTGTCAAAATCAGTGACGGAACCGGCATATTCCGCGGACGCGGTGTTTCCACCGACGTCATCGAGGCAAGCATCCTGGCATGCCTTAATGCGGTC
Organism: Spirochaetales bacterium; assembly: GCA_022788185.1. Taxonomy (GTDB): domain Bacteria; phylum Spirochaetota; class Spirochaetia; order Sphaerochaetales; family Sphaerochaetaceae; genus Bullifex. Next base: position 38,082 of record JALEVV010000027.1, read on the forward strand.
AATAAGATGCTCGATGAGAACCAGAAGGGCATGAGGACCGGTGAATGCGCATCCAAAATGAGTTTTGAAAATGATATGCTCATGGGGCATACGGATAAAACGGAGGATAAGTGATATGGGAATGACCATCACTGAAAAGATACTGGCCAAGGCTGCCGGTGAGAAGTGCGTCCATCCCGGACAGCTCATCATGGCTGACCTTTCAATGGTGCTCGGCAACGACATCACGAGCCCTGTCGCCATAAGGGAGTTCCCGAAGTTCGGCGCGGCGGATGTCTTCGACAGGGAAAAGATCGCGCTCGTTCCCGACCACTTCACCCCGAACAAGGACATAAAGGCAGCTGAGCAGGCAAAGTGCGTGCGCTGCTTTGCCCGTGAGCACGAAATAAAGAACTACTTCGAGGTAGGTGATGTGGGCATCGAGCATGCCCTCCTGCCCGAGAAGGGACTTGTCACTGCCGGTGACGTCGTCATCGGTGCCGACAGCCACACATGCACATACGGTGCCCTCGGCGCCTTCTCAACCGGTGTCGGTTCCACCGACATGGCATGCGGCATGGCAACGGGAAAGGCCTGGTTCAAGGTACCTTCCTCCATCAGGTTCGTCCTGAAGGGCTCCCTGCAGAAATACGTTTCCGGTAAGGACCTCATCCTCCACATCATCGGCATGATCGGAGTGGACGGTGCCCTCTACAGGAGCATGGAGTTCACCGGGGAAGGCGTGAAGAACCTTTCAATGGATGACCGGTTCACCGTGTGCAACATGGCAATTGAAGCCGGTGCCAAGAACGGAATCTTCCCCGTTGACGAGAAGACAATTGAGTATCTGAAGGCAGCAGGAGCAAAGGATCCCGTCATCTTCGAAAGCGATGAGGATGCTTCCTATGAGATGGAATATGAGATCGACCTTTCGGCTCTCACTCCCACGGTTTCCTTCCCGCACCTTCCCTCAAATACAAAAACCTTTGACGACATGCCCGAAGTTAAGATTGATCAGGTAGTAATCGGTTCTTGCACCAACGGCCGTTACTCCGACCTAGAGGCTGCGGCAGAGGTCCTTAAGGGACGCCACATCGCCCGTGACGTCAGGGCCATCGTCATTCCCGCAACCCAGAAGATCTACAGGGAGGCCATGCACAACGGACTCTTTGACATCTTCCTTGATGCGGGCTGTGTCATCTCGACACCGACCTGCGGTCCCTGTCTCGGAGGTTACATGGGTATCCTGGCAGCAGGGGAGAGGGCCATTTCCACGACCAACAGGAACTTCGTCGGCAGAATGGGACATGTCGAGAGTGAAGTATACCTTGCTTCCCCCGCGGTAGCGGCGGCAAGCGCGGTGACGGGTTATATCACTGACCCGAGGAGGATATGATGGAAACCAGAGGAAAGGTCTTCAGATATAAGGACAATGTCGATACTGACGTTATCATCCCGGCACGCTATCTCAATACAAGTGCCCCCGCAGAGCTTGCGGCCCACTGCATGGAGGATATCGACACCTCCTTCGTGAAGAGGGTTGAGCAGGGTGATATCATCGTTGCGGACAGGAACTTCGGCTGCGGCTCATCCCGTGAGCACGCACCCCTTGCCATCAAGGCAAGCGGTATCGGCTGCGTCATCGCACGCTCCTTTGCCCGCATTTTCTACCGCAACGCCATAAACATCGGACTCCCGATTCTTGAGTGCGAGGCCGCATGTGACGGCATTAAGGAAGGAGACATCGTTTCCGTAAACTTTGATAACGGTGTCATAACCAACGAGACAAAGGGCGAGAGCTATCAGGCAGAGCCGTTTCCGCCCTTCATGCAGGCCCTCATCAAGGCAGGCGGGCTTGCTTCATACATGGCAGGGGAGGGCAGATAATGGAACTCAGAATAGCAGTCGTACCCGGTGACGGAATCGGACCGGACATCGTTCGTGAAGCAGTCAGCGTACTGAAAAAGGTATGTGAGGTTTTCAACCACACCCTCGTGACCGAGACCGTCCTGGCTGGCGGTGCCGCCATCGATGAGTACGGAATCCCCCTTCCGGAGAGCACGCTTGATGCATGTAAGCGTGCCGATGCCGTTCTGCTCGGCGCAGTAGGCGGTCCCAAGTGGGATAACGTCGAGTCCTCAAAAAGACCCGAGAAGGCCCTGCTCGGACTCAGAAGCGCCCTCGGACTCTTCTGCAACCTCCGCCCGGCACTTCTCTATAAGCAGCTGAAGTCAGCCTGCCCCCTTAGGGCAGACATCATCGGGGAAGGCCTCGACATCATGGTGGTGCGTGAGCTCACCGGCGGCATCTACTTCGGCGAGAAGGGTAAAAGTGAGGATGGCGAGAGCGCATATGACATCATGGCCTACTCAAAGCCCGAGGTCGAGCGCATTGCCAGAAAGGCCTTTGAGATCGCAAGGAAGAGAAACGGCAAGGTAACAAGCGTCGACAAGGCCAACGTCCTTGAGACCAGCAGGCTCTGGAGGGCTACGACCGAAGCAGTCCATAAGGAGTATGAGGATGTGGAGCTCAACCATCTCTACGTTGATAACGCATCGATGCAGCTTGTGAGAAATCCCCACCAGTTCGACGTCATCCTGACGGAGAACATGTTCGGGGACATCCTCTCCGATGAGGCCAGCATGATCACGGGTTCGATCGGAATGCTCCCGTCCGCTTCCCTCAGGGAGGACAGCTTCGGCATGTACGAGCCGATTCACGGATCCGCTCCCGACATTGCCGGAATGGACAAGGCCAACCCGATCGCAACGATTCTTTCAGTTGCCATGATGCTCCGCTACACGTTCGGCCTTTCCGATGAGGCTGCCTCCGTCGAGAAGGCAGTGTATGACGCCCTTGAGGACGGTCTCAGGTGCGCCGATATCTACTCGGAGGGTACGACCCTCCTCGGCACTGCCGCCATGGGCAGCGCAATTGCAGCAAGGATAAGATGATGAAAAGAAGTGATGTAATGACACAGGGCCCCGAAAGGGCACCGCACAGAAGCCTCATGAAGGCTCTCGGATGGACTGACAGGGAAATCAACATGCCGATGATCGGCATTGTCTCAGGCTACAATGAGATCATCCCGGGCCATGTCCAGCTCAACAGGATCGTTGAGGCAGTCAAGGCCGGTGTAAGGGAAGCAGGCGGTAATCCCGTGACCTTCCCCGTCATCGGAGTGTGTGACGGTATCGCCATGGGACACACCGGAATGAAGTACTCCCTTGCATCGCGCGAGCTCATCGCTGATTCAATCGAGGTCATGGCAACTGCCCATCCCTTCGATGCACTGGTGCTGGTTCCCAACTGTGACAAGATCGTTCCCGGCATGCTGATGGCAGCCCTCCGCCTCAACCTCCCCACGATCGTGGTATCCGGAGGTGCGATGCTGGCAGGACACCTTCCCGGAGGCGATAAGAAGGGCATGAGCCTTTCAAGTATGTTCGAGGCAGTCGGTAAGCACGCTGCAGGAAAGATGAGCGATGAGGAGCTCCTGCAGTGGGAGAACAGCGTCTGTCCTTCCTGCGGTTCCTGCTCAGGCATGTACACCGCAAACAGCATGAACTGTCTCTGCGAGGCAATCGGTGCCGCCCTTCCCGGAAACGGAACCATTCCGTGCGTATATGCCGCGCGTGAACGCCTTGCAAAGGAATCCGGATACAAGATCATGGAGCTTCTCGAGAAGAACATAAGGCTTCGTGACATAATGACACTCGATGCCTTCGAGAACGCACTCAAGGTCGACATGGCCCTCGGCTGTTCAACCAACACGATGCTCCATCTGCCCGCACTCGCCCACGAGGCAGGCGTTAAGATCGACATCTTCCGCGCAAACGAAATCTCTGCAGAGGTTCCCAACCTCTGTCACCTTGCACCTGCAGGTAAGGACCACATCGAGGACCTTAACCTGGCCGGCGGCGTAATGGCAGTCATGAAGGAGCTTGATAAGAAGGGTATTCTGAAGAGGGATCTCATGACAGTTACCTGTCACTCCATCTCCGATTCCTTCGATAAGGCAGTCAACTACGATCCTGAGGTCATCAGACCGATCGACAACCCGTATTCTGCCACAGGCGGAATCGCAGTGCTGAAGGGCAACCTGGCACCGGACGGAGCCGTCGTCAAGCGCTCCGCTGTCGCAGCCGAGATGCTCGAGCATACAGGTCCCGCAAAGGTCTATGAGAGTGAGGAAGAGGCTATTGCCGCAATCTTCTCCGGAAAGATCGTATCAGGCGACGTGGTCGTCATCCGCTATGAAGGTCCCAAGGGCGGTCCCGGCATGAGGGAGATGCTTTCCCCGACTTCCGCAATTGCCGGAATGGGCCTGGATAAGGAAGTTGCCCTCATCACGGACGGAAGGTTCTCAGGTGCCACGAGAGGTGCTTCCATCGGACACGTCTCACCCGAGGCAGCCCTCGGCGGAACCATCGCCCTCGTGAAGGACGGAGACCTCATCCACATCGACATCAATAACGGAGTTCTCGAGCTCAAGGTAAGTGATGAGGAGCTTGAGGCGAGAAGGGCAGCTCTCGTGCCCCACCAGCCCAAGATCACGAAAGGCTACCTTGCCCGCTATGCCCAGCGCGTCACAAGCGCAAGTCAGGGCGCCATTTTCAGGGAGGATATCTAAGTTGCAGATAACAGGTGCACAGCTTATCATCGAGTGTCTCGTCGAACAGGGAGTTGACCGCGTCTTCGGCTACCCGGGCGGTCAGGTCATCCCCCTCTACGATGCGCTCTACATGAACAGGGACAGGGTGAAGCACATCCTGACAGCCCATGAGCAGGGCGCAAGCCATGCCGCTGACGGTTATGCCCGCTCCACCGGAAAGGTGGGCGTGTGCATCGCGACCTCGGGTCCCGGTGCGACCAACCTCGTCACCGGTCTTGCCACCGCCTACATGGACTCATCCCCGGTCGTTGCCATCACCGGTAACGTGCCCATCTCACTGCTTGGACGCGACAGCTTCCAGGAAGTTGACATCACCGGCGTCACGATGCCGATAACGAAGCACAACTACATCGTAAAGGACAAGAACGAACTGGCGTCCACGCTCCGCGAAGCGTTCCGTATCGCCCGTGAGGGACGTCCCGGTCCCGTTCTCGTGGATATTCCCAAGAACATTCAGGCCGACATGATTGAGTATGAGAAGGCTGAGATCGAACCCGTGAAGCGCGATACTTCCCGCCTCCGCGATGAGGATGTGGAGAAGGCGATCAACCTGATCGGCACTTCCGAGCGCCCGATGTGCTACATCGGCGGCGGTGTCATAAGGTCAGATGCTTCAGCTGAGCTCCTTGAGTTCCTGGAGAAGATCGATGCACCCGTATGCTCATCCCTGATGGGCCTCGGTGCCGTTCCCAGCGACAATCCCCGCTTCACGGGCATGGTCGGTATGCACGGAACTAAGGTCAGCAACCTTTCGATCAATGCATGTGACCTCCTGATCGTAATCGGTGCCCGCTTCTCCGACAGGGTAATAAGCAAGGGCTCAACGTTCGCAACCCAGGCAAACATCCTTCATCTCGACATCGACCCGGCTGAGTTCGACAAGAACATCATTTCCGACAGCCACGTCATCGGAGACGTAAAGGAAATCCTTACCGTAATGAACAGCCGCCTTGAGAAGAGGGAGCATAAGGATTGGATGGAGAAGGTAGAGAGCTACAAGAGACGTTTCCCCATGAAGGTCACTCTCGAGTCCAGACGTCCCCGTGAGATCCTGCGTGCCCTTGACAGGGTGCTCTCCCGTGAGAAGGAGGCCTTCGTGGCCACTGAGGTCGGTCAGCACCAGATGTGGGCTGCCCAGTACCTTAAGCACCAGAAGCCGAGACACTTCCTGACTTCCGGCGGACTGGGAACGATGGGCTTCGGAACAGGTGCCGCCATCGGTGCCCAGGTCGCAAATCCTGAGGCGAGGGTTTGTAACGTGGCAGGTGACGGATCCTTCAGGATGAACTGCAACGAGCTTGCGACAATCGCACGCTATCAGCTGCCTGTCGTCATCCTGGTCTTCAACAACCACTGCCTCGGCATGGTACGCCAGTGGCAGAACCTCTTCTTCCAGAAGCACTACAGCGAGACCACGCTGGACACACCCCTTGACTGGGTGAAGCTGGCCGAGGCCTACGGTGTGAAGGGTATGAGGATGAGGGCCGATGACGATGCTGAAGCAATCCTTCAGTCAGCCTTTGACCTGAAGACGGGCGTGGTCATTGACTGCGAGATCCCCATCGATGACAAGGTCCTGCCGATGGTTGCTCCCGGAGCTTCCATCAACGACATGATGGGCTTCATCGACAACGAAAACCCCTGAATTATGTGTCCCGGATGGATTAAACCCGTCCGGGACATGAAATTATCACTGTTTTTCTGATTTTTCTTGACAATTTTCCAAGTTGTGTTAATATTGGTGTCAGGTTAGCAGATTTTTTTCGGTTGAATAAGAAGTTGCACTGTATTGACGAACGTGTCTGTTACTGTTAATATCGTGAAAGTGTCTTATCACGAGAATAAACTAGAGAGGTTAAAATAAAATGGCAACTCCAAAGTATAAAACATCAAAATCTAAGGCAGCATCACGCAAGGCTGCTAACATGAAGCTTGCAGCTCCTACCCTTTCTCCTTGCCAGACATGCGGTAACCTTGTACCCTCACATCAGGTATGCCCTAAGTGCGGTTACTACAACGGTAAGCAGGTCGTTGAGAAGGATGCTGAATAAGGAGAATTGAAATGACACAGGATCAGGTTCTTGCAAAAGTTAAAGATCTCGTCGCTGAAAAGCTTTCCGTCGATCCCGCCAAGGTAGTTCCTTCTGCATCTTTCAGAAAGGATCTCGGCGCTGACAGCCTTGACACATATGAGCTCGTCTATGCCATCGAAGAGGAACTCGGCGTTACCATTCCCGATGACATGGCTACAGAGTTCGAGACTGTAGGCGATGCAGTGAAGTTCCTTGCAGAGCAGCTCGGCTGATCGTGGAAAAGTATTACTTAAAGGCTCCTCAGCTTACTCAGAAGCGTATTGAGGAGCTTTCCTGTTTTCAGGAGACGATAGGAATAAAGTTCAGTGAGCTGAGATTGCTGAATCTCGCTTTTACCCACACATCCTATGCCAATGAGGTTTTCGGTGATGTGGATAACAACGAGAGACTGGAATTTCTTGGTGACAGCATACTCGGTATGGTGACTGCCGAGTATCTCTTTGAGAATCTTCCCGATTTCAGGGAAGGGGACTTTTCACGCATAAAGGCAACAGTGGTTTCCGAAGAGAGCCTCGCCGAGGTTGCGCTTAAGCTTCACATCTCCGATTACCTTCTCTTAAGCAAGGGTGAGGAGATGCATCAGGGAAGGTTCAAGAAGGCAATTCTTGCAGACTGCATGGAAGCGGTCATAGCCGCCATCTACCTGGATAAGGGCTTTGAAACTGCCAAGGCATACGTACTTTCCTTCATAGCCGGACAGGTCGAGAAGGTCCTGGCGGGAAGGAACTCCAATAAGGATTACAAAAGCCTTCTTCAGGTTTACTTTCAGAAAAAGAAGAACAAGGTTCCCGAGTACTTCCTCGATCATGTGGAGGGCCCGAACCATGAACAGAAGTTCTTCGTCAAGGTCTTTCTCGGACAGAAGTGCTACGGTATGGCTGAAGGGACCAACAAGAAAAGTGCAGAGCAGAATGCAGCCCGGCTGGCACTTAAGGAGCTGGGATTAATCGAAGAATGACCTCCTGTACGGAGGCTTCTTTTTTCCCATGCAGGGAATTCCGACACTTTTCCGTGTATTATATATAGAGGGTAGTGAATCCCTCTGAAGGATAGTACATGGAATACCTGGAAATCATAAAGGGCAGTGCCGACGACAGGTTGGATGAGACATGCAAGACCATCCTGAGGATTCCGGAACTGACGGCAAGGACACTTGTCATCGCGCTACCTCATTTCCGCAGCATCCCGCTTGCCGGGATAATATCATCACTTCCCGTTGAGGGAGATCTGGTGGTTCTGGGAGATGGAGACAAACGGAAGGTGCGTATGGATACCTATTACCGCTGCTTCCTTCCCGACGGAAGACAAATACGCATCAACACTGAAGTTCAGGGTAATGTGGGGCGGGACAACACACTCGTGAACAGAGGGCTTGCAACCATGTCCCTTATTCTGATCGATGAGTGCAGAAAGCACATCAGAAATCAGGAGTATGGGAAGCTGACTGACATGTGCTCGATCTGGATATGTCCTAATGCTGCCGAAGACAGAATAGAGCATGCCGTGATGGCGCCTTCGGACGGTAAGTCGTATTTCGCTGACGGATCCTATGACCTGATGCGGCTCTGCTTCATTTTCATGAGTAAGGACGGAAGCGATGAGACCCTGGACAGATCAATAGCAGGGGGAGACAGGGTACTTGAAGAATCATTGTCTTGCCTTTGGGCAGTTTTTTCGACACAATATGATCAGGAAGAGAAGAAAAGAATTCTCAGGGACCGGTATGGTCTGTCACATTTTGCAGTAGAGGAGAGCATTAAGATGTGTACTTATTCACAGATGATCCGCAGCAGCAGTTTTCAGGAAGGTGAAGTACTTGGTGAAAAACGCGGCGTACGTAAATCCTTTATCGAATTATACCTTGATGGAGATTACCCTCTGGAAAAGGCGGCGGCAAAGTGTTCTCTTCCTGTTTCTGAGTTTCTAATACTTGTCGATAAATATAAGAACGGGCAGTTCTGAGATTATATGGTTGAAGGTAAGGACTGAGCAATGTGTACTTATTCACAGATGATCCGTAGCAGCAGTTTTCAGGAAGGTGAAGTATGTGGCGTACGTAAAGCCGCTATCGAAGTGTACCTTGATGGAGATGTCACGTTGGAAAAGGCGGCGGCAAAGTGTTCTCTTCCTGTTTCTGAGTTTCTCATGCTTGTTGATATATACAGGAAGGGGCTGTTCTGAGCCTGCCTGATCATTCAGGCAAGCTTAGATGCATGGATTCTGGCAAGGTTAATGAGTTTATCCCTTTCATTGAGGGATGGATCCTCAATTACTTCGTCCAGAAGGTAATTGAGTACCTGACCGAGCTTTTTGCCTTCCGCAATTTTTTCGTTTTTAAGGTCATTCCCGTTCACGGCAAGATCCCGGAGGGTCATGGCACTCTGTTTTTCAACTTCAGTCTCTATCCTTTGTTCAAAGGAGTTCAGGAGGGTGAAGTCCGCTTTCGGATCCATTGAAAGGGCATCTGAGCGCCGCACGTCGAAAAGCTCGGGAATGTCGTTAAGTCCCACCCTGATGATGAAGCGCCTGACTGCGCTGTCAGACCACTCGGGAGTGTAGGCGAACATGTGGTTTCTAACCAGTGAACACGTCTTTCTTATCTCCTCAGTCGAGCACTTCAGTGTCTTCAGTGTCCTTTCGGCAATTTTTTCAGAGATGTTCTCATGACCGTAGAAGGTATATCCTGACTCCCTGTCCCCGCGTCTTGCCTCAACCTTTCCAAGATCATGGAAGAGGACGGCCAGCTTCACGGAGAGGGGGTATCCGAGACGCTTTGCTTCCTCGAGAGCCTTAAGGGTATGGTGGTATACATCATCGCTGTGAAGGCCTAGCTGCTCAAAGCCGTATGCGGCCTCCAGTTCGGGAAGTATGTATTTAAGAAGACCGGAGGTTCTTAAAAGCTCCAGCCCCCTTGCAGGCTCAGGACTGTCGATCAGGCGGAAGAACTCCTCCCTGATGCGCTCTTTTGATATGAGTGTGATTCTCTCAGCATCCTTCTTTACTGCCTCAAAGGTTTTTTCCTCGATTTCAAAGCCGAGCTTTGCGGCAAAGCGCACTGCACGCAGCATCCTCAGCGCATCCTCGTCGAAGCGGTCCTTCGGCTCTCCGATCGCCCTTATCGTCTTATTCTTCAGGTCATCAAGACCTCCGTGGAGGTCTATGATGGTGCCGTCTTCGGTGGAGGCGGCAAATGCGTTTACCGTGAAGTCCCGTCTTGAAAGGTCCTCCGCGAGATCGCGGACGAAGGAGACACTGTCAGGGTGTCTTCCGTCGCTGTAGGCTCCTTCAGTCCTGAAGGTCGTTATCTCATAGGCTTCCTTTCTGTAGAGCACGGTCACGGTGCCGTGCTTTATCCCCGTGGGGATGGTGGAGGAGGGGAAGAGGGCTGTGACTTCCTCCGGAGTCGCATCGGTCGTGAAGTCATAGTCATGGTTCTCCCTGCCTAACAGGAAGTCCCTGACGGCGCCTCCCACTATGTAGAGCTTATGACCGGAATCGGAGAATTTCCTTCCAAGGCTTAAGATGTCTCTGGTGAACACATATCTTTTCATCTTTATTGGATTTTATGTGATAAATACATGTTTTTCAATTGTGAAGTCACCCTCCGTATCCGGATGCACACCTTTGGTTTATATTGAATAAAATCAGCGTATGGAATAACATGAGAGCAATATCTTTTAGGAGATCATACAATGTTCAAGAGCGTAAACAATAAAGTTGATTTCGCGACAATGGAAGAAGGCGTTCTCAGTTTCTGGAAGGAGAACGACATCTTCAGAAAGTCAGTCGATATGAGAAGCGCGGATAACGAATATGTCTTCTATGACGGACCTCCGTTCGCAACGGGACTCCCTCATTTCGGACACTTCGTTCCCGGCACGATCAAGGATGCCATCCCCCGTTACCAGACCATGAAGGGCAAGAAGGTCGTCAGGGGTTTCGGATGGGACTGCCACGGACTTCCCGTTGAGAGCCTCATTCAGAAGGAGCTGGGTATCTCCGGTCACCGCGCCATCGTAGAATATGGTGTTGACCGCTTCAACGAGAAGTGCCGCTCTTCCGTTTTAAAGTATACAAAAGAGTGGGAAGAAGCCGTAAACAGAATGGGCCGCTGGGTCGATTTCGAGAACGGCTACAGAACGATGGACAAGGACTACATGGAGTCCATCTGGTGGGTCTTCAAGACACTCTACGACAAGGGCCTCATCTATGAGGGCTTCAACATCCTGCCTTATTCACCCGCACTGGCATGTCCTCTTTCCAACATGGAGGTCAACCTCGGCGGTTATAAGGATGTTACCGATCCTGCCGTAACGATCCGCTTTGCCGTTGACGGTGAGGAGAACTCATACTTCCTCGCCTGGACGACGACCCCCTGGACGCTTCCCTCAAACCTCGCCCTCTGTGTCGGACCGGACATTGACTATGTCAAGGTCGAGGACCTGGAGAGCCATGACTTCTACTACCTGGCAAAGGCCCTCATCGGTAAGTACTACAAGGATGCGAAGGACTACAGGATCGTGCGTGAGGTCAAGGGCTCAGAGCTTAAGGGCATGACCTACGAGCCTCTCTTCCCGTACTTCGCCGACCTCAAGGCACAGGGTGCCTTCGTCGTCGTCTGCGGTGACCACGTCACCACTGAGGACGGCTGCGGTATCGTCCACACGGCTCCCGGCTTTGGTGAGGAGGACTATCAGGTACTCAAGGGTACCGGAATTCCCACAGTTTGTCCGATCGATGAGGAGTGTAAGTTCACATCCGAAGTTCCCGACTGGGAAGGCGTCTTCGTAAAGGATGCCGACAAGCCCATCATCCAGTGGCTCAAGGACCATGGCAAGCTCGTGAAGAGGGAGAACTACCTCCACTCATATCCCTTCTGCTGGAGAACCGGTGCGCCCCTCATCTACAGGGCAATGAGCTGCTGGTTCGTTGACGTACCCAAGATCAAGGAGAGGATGCTTGCCGCCAATGAGCAGATCACATGGGTTCCTGATCACATCAAGCACGGCCGTTTCGGTAAGTGGCTTGAGGGTGCACGCGAGTGGGCCATCAGCCGCAACAGATTCTGGGGTAACCCGATCCCGGTTTGGAAGTGCGACGGCTCCGATTACATCGAGGTCATCGGTTCCTGCGAGGAGCTGGAGAAGAAGAGCGGCGTGAAGGTAACCGACCTTCATAAGCACTTTGTGGACAACATCACCTGGCCCAGCCCGGACGGAAAGGGTACGATGAGACGTATCCCCGACGTTCTCGACTGCTGGTTCGAGTCAGGTTCGATGCCCTATGCCCAGATGCACTATCCGTTTGAGAACAAGGAAAGGTTCGAGAAGAACTTCCCTGCCGACTTCATCAACGAGGGACTCGACCAGACCAGAGGCTGGTTCTACTCCCTTACCGTCATCGCTGCCGGTATCTTCGACAAGCCTGCATTCCTGAACTGTATCTGTTCCGGTATCGTGCTCACTGCAGACGGCAAGAAGATGAGTAAGAGCCTCCACAACTACACAGACCCGATGGAGATCGTTAAAAAGTACGGCGCCGATGCACTCCGCTTCGCACTTCTGAACTCAACGGTTGTCAAGGCCGACGACCTCAAGTTCAGCGAGGACAGCGTAAGTGAGGTCATCAAGACCCTCCTCCTGCCGCTCTGGAACGCATATTCCTTCTTCGTGACCTATGCGAACATCGATGGTTACGTGCCCTCCGAGACCTCCTACGACAGGCTGGAGAACCCGCTTGACAGATGGATCATCAGTGCCGCAAACCACCTTGTTGAGGATGTAACCAAGGCCTTCGATTCCTACGACGTGCAGGCAGTGTGCCAGGCAGTCGTTGCCTTCATCGATGACCTCAACAACTGGTACATCAGAAGATCGAGAAGGAGATTCTGGAAGAGCGAGAGCGATCAGGACAAGAAGAGTGCATATGACACCCTCTACAAGGTGCTCATGACCTTCATCAAGGTCGCATGCCCCGTTATCCCGTTCGTGACCGAGGAGATCTATCAGAACCTCAGGACCGCCGACATGCCTGAGTCCATCCATCTCTGCGACTTCCCCGTCGCAGCCGAGAGCGAGCGCGACAGTGCGCTTGAGAAGGAAATGAGCCTCGTCATGAAGGCAGTGGCCATGGGCCGCTCCCTCAGGGCAAGCTCCAACCTCAAGGTCCGTCAGCCGCTGAAGTCCTACTTCATCGTCGACAGGGATGATGAGGACAGGGCCATCCTTTCCAAGGACAGTGAGATCATCAGGGAGGAACTCAACGTCAAGAAGGTTGTTCTTGAGAGCGATGAGTCAGCCCTCGTATCATACTCATGCAAGGCTAACTTCAAGGTGCTCGGTTCCAGACTCGGAAAGAGCATGAAGGAAGTTGCGGGCATGATCCAGGCATTCCCCACCGAAACCATCGCGGCAATCCTCGACGGTAAGGCTGAGAGTGTCACATACTCTGCCGGAACGATTGACATCACGAAGGATGACATCCTCGTGCAGAGAAGCGAAAAGGAAAACGTCAAGGTCGTAAACGACGGTGCGCTCACCGTAGGTTTCGATACCGAGATCACACCCGAGCTTCTCGAGGAAGGTCTTTCCAGGGATCTCGTCAGATCGGTCCAGACCAAGAGAAAGGAAATGAATCTTGCCGTATCAGACCATATCACGCTCACTGTCTTCGGCAGTGAAACGGCCAATAAGGCATTCGAGCACTTTGCCGCATACATCTCAAATGAGACGCTTGCGGACGAGATGACGATTGCCGACAATGACGGTGAAACGGCTGAATGCGGAGAAGAAACGGTAAAGGTAAAGGTAGAAAAGAAATGAAGAAGCACCACCTCTTTCTGGCCATCGCAGTGCTTTTGACGGCACTTCTCGCCTCATGTACGAACACGCACGTATTTGAGGATGGATACTATTTCCAGGCTATGGGAGAGGAGGCTGAAATCGTTGTTACTGTTGATACCCAGAAGGCGAGGGCTGCAAGGCCCTCCATTCTGGGTGTGGATGATTCCCTGCTTACATCACTCCTTGACAGGAGCACCCGCGTGTCGGTGTCTCTTTCAAAGGACGAGTATTCAGAGGATGATCCCTATCCTGCAGACATCTCCTCGATGAACGTATCGGGAGCTGTCGAAGGGGATTACAGCAAGTTCATGATCAACACGGGACTTGGCTTTTCAAAGGAGTTTTCCAAGGTGAAGGAAGATGGGGTGAAGTTCTACACCGACAAGGAAAACTCAATCGAGGTGGCATCACCGACCAGCGGTGTCATCCTGTTCACGAACGACAGTTATCCTGAGCTCTATGACAGAACGATAAAAAACAGGGTAATCAACATAAGTGCCGAGAAGGCTGCCCTTATCGGGGAAAGCGTGATGGGCCTTTATGTAAGGAGTCCGAGGACGATGATACAGCTCGGCTTCGAGATCCCGCTTACCGTAATCGTTCAGATGAGCGATGCGGTGATGTATGTGGTCGAGAAGGAAGGGGTGTTCTATCTCAATGCGGACATTACCATGAAGAGCGACAGTCTCGCAAAGACCCTTAACACACTGCTCCGCAACCAGGTTGTTGCCGAGATAAAGAGAAACGGCGGAAAGCCCGATTTCAAGGTCCTCGGACAGCAGTACATGGCGGACGGAGACAGAGTGCTCATCAGGGACCGGGAGATGAGTGAATCTGATCTTCAGGCCTTTGAGGCACAGATAAAACTGGCAAGCGGGAGTTTGATTTAAAATGCCGATCTATACTTACAGATGCAAAAGCTGTGAAAAAGTATTTGATATGGAGAGGAGCATCTCTGATGCTCCCCTCACTGACTGTCCCTACTGCGGGGCAAAGGATACACTTAAGAAGGTGTACTCCGACGTTGCTGTCGTCTACCATGGTTCGGGCTACTACTGCACCGACCACCCGCATGACGGCGGCTGCTGCGGAAACTGCAATTGCGGGGGTAATCATTGATGAAAAGGATTCTGACCGGAGACAGACCGACCGGCAAACTTCATATCGGTCACTATGTGGGTTCCCTGAAGACCAGGGTCGAGCTTCAGGATCAGTATGAGACCTTCATCCTGATCGCGGATGTACAGGCACTGACAACGCACTTCAGCAAGCCTGAACTCATCAACGAGAGCATCTACAACGTGGCCATGGACAATATTGCCGCAGGACTCGATCCCGAGAAGGTTACCTTCATCCAGCAGTCCATGGTTCCCTCCATAGCGGAACTGACAATCTTCTATTCGATGCTCACGACCGTCAACCACCTCCTGATCAATCCCACGATCAAGAGTGAGTCCAGGAACTACGGCTTCGGCGAAACCGATGGGGATTTCAGCTATGACTTCTCAAAGCTGACCTACGGCTTCCTCGGATACCCTGTTTCCCAGACTGCGGACATCACGTTCTGCAATGCGGATCTCGTACCGGTAGGTGAGGATCAGGTACCACATCTGGAGTTCTCCAGAAAGCTCGTGAGAAAGTTCAATGAGCTCTACGGAACCTCCATCACCGTTCCTGACTACAAGCTCTCATCGGTGCCCCGTCTGGCAGGCCTGGACGGAAATGCCAAGATGGGTAAGTCCCTCGGCAATGCACTCTACCTTTCAGACACTCCCGAGGAGGTCTGGAACAAGGTAAGAAACGCAAAAACCGATACCAACAGGATAAGCGTTAAGATTCCGGGTAATCCCGATGTGTGCGCAGTCTATCACTACCATGAAGCATTCAATGCGGAAGAAAAGGACAATGTATGCTCAATGTGCAAGAATGCGGCAATGGGATGTGTGGCATGCAAGAAGCTGCTGAACGAGAAGCTCAACGCCCTCCTCGATCCCATGAGGGAGCGCAGGGCAAAGTATGAAGCAGATCCTTCCCTGGTAAAGGAAATCGTTGCGGAAGGCACGAAAAAGGCCAATGAGATCGGAAACGAGAACATCAGGCTGATAAAGGAAAAGATGCACGTCACGATGTGACAGCGGAAATGCCCTCAGACATCAGAAACGGTCTGGGGGCTTCTTTATTGTACAAAGTTTGTTCATTAATTGTACATATGTCAGAAGAATCTCTCCTCAAATTGAAAATAGCTGATATATCTATAAAAATGGTGAAAAATCAAATTATCATTTGACATAAGTTTTACATAAATTTATAATTATCACATGAAACACAGGGGGCTTCTTATTCTGGCGGTATTACTTGCACTTTTACCGCATGTTTTATTTGCCGGAACTATTTCGGTATCAGGTTCACTTAACCAGACGGTGGAAATAGAACCGACTTTTGCCGTAGGTTTCACTTCTATGGAAATAACGAAAGTAACCGAACTGAATCAGAATAAATACAATGAAACCTATGAACATGTGCTCTCCACTGTTCAGTCAGCTCCCGGTGACAGCACAAAGTCCATTATTACTAATATTGATAATCCTCTGTGGCTTTCTGTAGTAACCAATACCAAAGTTAACATAAAGGTCGAAGCATTAAATAATGCAAAACTGTCCAATGGAGGAAGCGGGGAGATACCCCTTTATTTCTATAGTGAGTCCATTAATGATCCGTTGAATGTTTCTGTTGAAGGTGGAAGCTATCGGGCAATCTCATACCCACTGATAGTTTATGTGTTTGAATCAGATGTGAAAGCAGCACCCGGCGGTGAATATCACGGTACCATCGGGGTAAGTATTTCGGCAGTATGAGAGGATGTGAGATGAAGAAGACCATTACTTTGATTATCATGTTTTTCCTGATCACATTATCTGTATCGGCGGTTGTATCAGGTACCGGTCCCAGGAAGTTCACATTCACTGTTAAAAGAGACATCAAGGATCCTTTCAAGGTGATGTTCGTGGACAGGAATTCATCTGTCTCAATGCTTTATCAGATTCAGGATCCCTCCATTTCACTTTCCACAACTCCTGAGCTTGCCTATTATCTGGTATTTGCAGTCAAGCAGCCATATTCCAGTTACAGCGTGAATGTGCATGTCACTGCATTTGCCGATGCAGCGAACATTCTGCCTGCAAGCCTGTATGTTTCCAATGAAAGGGGAACTTCACGTACCGTAGCGAATGATATCACTGACGCTGGCTGTGATGTTAATCTCAGTGGGTTTTACGGCCCTGCAATGGAAGGAGATGGGGCCGAATACTATTTCTTCGGATTCTTCTATTCTTTTCCTGACATGTCCAGATATATTCCCGGAACTTATGTGTCCAATGTGACTGTGGAGGTTAGCGGTGAGTAAGAAATACATACTGATACTATTGTGCATTATCTTCTGCCTTCCCATATACTCCTCAGGAACGGATCAGGCAACTGTTGAAGTTATGGCATACAAATCACGTGAGTACGATACTGATGCAACTCTTAATGTGTGGGTAAAAAACTGGGTTGACAATGGTATCAAAATTGAAGGTATGGGAACAGTAATACCAATACCGGAGAGCAAAATCGGGAACATGGAACTTGATCCGTTTTCCGTATACATAGTTTCCAATCTGAAGAACACTGTGACCATAACCGTTACCTGGAGTGATTTTGTGAATTCACGGCTTGAAACAAGTTTCAGCCCTCAATTCTGGACCTGGAGTAAGCTTGCGGGAGTTCAGTACTCATCACCTTATCAGGAATCGATAAAGGGTCCGTATTACAAATATCAGTTCACACCGACATTTGAATGCAGTACTAAGGATAAGGTGACAACCATAAAGTACTACTACAGATACAGGAAAGCTGAGTGTGATCCTAACGGAAATGTGAAAGGACAGTTCAGTGGAGACTATTCCACATTCAGCGGGTACAGCGGACTTGAAGTTCTTCCCGGAATAGAAGCCAATAAGTCAATGGGCCAATCAGAAATGGTATTCAGAAGGCCGATAACCAAAGAGCAGTATGAAAGTCTGCCCGAAGGCATTGAGTTCGTCTCAACTGTCACCATCAGCATAGGAGTTGATTGATGAAAAAGTTACTGTTTTCCATCCTGATGGTATTATGTTTCACAGTGGGCATATTATCTGCCACCCAGCAGTATGTTCCCGGTCTTAAGCGCGGATTCATGATTGAAGGTGGTGTAGGCAAGTACAATCAGATTAATGTCAGTACTATCATCAATAATTCAAAGAATATGTCTGATCTGGACAAAATCAAAACAGGTGTTCCGTTCAATCTTTCCGATTCTTCCGTAGCCTATACGGAAATACAGGGTGGAGGTCGTCAGATCGGGACCTGGTCAGTGGCAACGAACTATTCGAATGTGAAGCTTACTATTTCAGCAACTGATCTGGTATGTTCTGCTGATGCCTCCTATCCGGTAAAGTACTGGATTGTCTTCCATATTATGTATGCTTCCTTCAATGA
This sequence comes from Spirochaetales bacterium, assembly GCA_022788185.1. Classification (GTDB taxonomy): domain Bacteria; phylum Spirochaetota; class Spirochaetia; order Sphaerochaetales; family Sphaerochaetaceae; genus Bullifex. The sequence goes on from JALEVV010000027.1 coordinate 56,186, forward strand.
GGATGGCAGCTTCAAGGAAAACAAGCATGAGGATTTCAGGGTGCTTAGCGGAGAAACCGGAGTTTTTGAAATTGATAATAATCTCGGAGACGAGCCGTTCCCCGTTGTTTCCTACAATCAGGACATAAGGGTCTTCCTTGCAAAGGATGTCAATCCCGGTGATGAGAAGTATCCTTATGGTATTTATGAAAGTACCGTGACGATACAGGTTTCAGGAGAATAGTGATGAAGCATGCCATTTCCATTTTATTATTGATGCTTTTGTGCCTTCCGGCTTTTGCCGAGGCCTCATACTTCCTGGAACAGAAGGCAGATTGCTTCAACGTTGACCTGGGCTCAGATAAATACATTCATCATACCGATAATGCCTCGTGGATTAGCGGAGGATCAGGAAATGCACCTACTGATTACAACAGGTATCATGATGATCAGATAATCTGCGTAGTGGGTGTTGAGGGATCTGAATCTGAAACTACACTGAATTTCGAATTTACAGGTCAGGACTGGTATTATATTCTCAATGGAACCGATACCAGATATAAGCGTCCGTTCGGAGTTGATCTGGTAGTTCGCGGAAATGTCGGAGGCACTCATACAACCATCTCGGATGTCCAGCATCTTGGAAGGCAGTCATCCAGTCAGGGCGGTATATCAGCATCAGTCACCCTTCCCAAAACGGACGGGACTGTAACATATAACGGAAAAGCAATTACGTCTGCATGGCTTGATGTCGTTCTGGTCATGGATCCTTTTGTAAATCCCGACACAGGACTCATCACCCAGAACGGAAGTGATATCACTGATAAGAAGAACGAAAACTACGGCTTTATAATCGGAACTCAGGATATCTATACATCTTCTTTTATCGTGAAGGTGCAGGATACGAGTCAGAGCTATCTTTTCAATCTGAACGGTTATTATCAGAGGCGTGATCCGGATGTCAGCAATAATGGATATTCCTCAATCATCAGTGTGTTTCCAAATGCCAATGCCACAAGCTTTGATATTAAGACCCTCAAAGCCGATAACAGTTCAAAAAGCGTTGAAACAGTAATCGGAGGCTATAATTTCACAACTAACAGTAAAGTAGTATCAAACAAACCGACAGTGGATGTGGCAAAAGCTTATTTCTTTGTTTCATCAAGTCCGGACGGAAATGTCGAGGGCAAAGAGTTCACGCTGAAGTATGTGAGTCCGATATCAGGTGTAACGGTAGCTAATCTGAATCAATACAATTCCGTAACTTATGAGGTGGGACTGTCGGGAAAGTCAGGAACTGAAATATGGTTTGACGGGAAGGCTAAATACGGAACCCTTAATCTTCAGAAAAACGCCATTAAGGCTGTTACGACTGTAGAAAAAGCTTCAAAACAGAACAAGTACACTATAAGGGTATTTGATGAAGGTAACATACTCCTGCGCATTTCCGGTGATGTGGAAAATCTTTCCGCCGGACGATACCGGTCTGATATTTACTTCCACGTAGTCACCGACTGGTAGCTGTCTGGGCCTCTGAACTGTTCAGGGGCTTTTTTGATGTGCTTCCTTAATCAAAGAAAAAGGCTGGTATCTCATCCACCAGCCAAAGGAGGTGCAAACCGATATGGTCTACAAAACTACATATTTATTATGTATGTTACTTTGTCTCTTACGTCAAGAAAATATTTCACTCACTTTGCTTATCGAGGTTCTCACGGGCAACGGCCAGCATGAGCTTGATCCTGTTCTCCTGATTGACCTTCGTCGCTGACGGGTCATAGTCGATGGGGACGATGTTGCTCTCGGGATATCTTTCCTTCAATGGCCTTATCATTCCCTTGGCGACGATGTGGTTGGGCAGACAGCCGAAGGGCTGCGTGCATACTATGTTGGAGTATCCCTTTTCGATGAGCTCAACCATCTCAGCGGTTAATAGCCAGCCTTCACCCATCTTGCATCCCAGGTCTATGATGCCTTCAGTATTGCCCTGAAGCTCCTTTATTGATGCGGGAGCAAGGAAGCCGTTTCTGTGAAGTGCATCCTCAAGGGCCTTTTCAAAGGTGTGGAGGTAGGGAAGTGCGATGTGCTTCATGAAGAATGCATATCCGGCTTTCCTTCCATAGTACTCATGATCCTTTATGCCGTTGGAAAAACCGTAGAGGAAGAAGCCGAGCATCGGAGGAAGCATTACCTCACAGCCCTCGCTTTCCAGAAACTGTTCAAGACTGTTGTTCCCGAGCGGAGCATACTTCATGTAGATCTCTCCCACGACACCTACCTTTACTTTCTTTTCCTTCGTTACCTTTATGGCGGCAAAGTCATCGCTCATCCTGTTGAAGTTCTTCCTGAGGTTATGGCCGAAGTATCCCCTGTTCTTCCGGTACATCCTTGTGAGTTTCTGTGTCCACTCTTTTACCAGGGCATCGGTTTCACCCTTATTGACTTCATAGGGCCTGACCTGATGGGAGAGCATCATGAGCATGTCACCGTAGAGCAGACCGGAAAAGGCCTGCACCAGCATGGGTATTGTAATCTTGAAGCCGGGATTTTTGTTCATTCCCTGGAAGTTGAGGCTTATCACGGGAATCTGGGGGTATCCTGCCTTTTCAAGGGCCTTGATCAGTAGGAAGTAGTAGTTGCTTGCCCTGCAGCCGCCGCCTGTCTGCGTGATGACCACGGCACACCGGTCGGGATCGGCAACGTTGTTCTTAATTGCATCTATCATCTGTCCGATTACGAGAAGTGCAGGGTAGCACATGTCGTTGTGGACGTACTTGAGACCTTCCTCAATGACGTGGTGTGAGGTGTTCTCAAGGAGAATGCATTTATAACCGTGAAGGGCAAAGGGTGCCTTCATGATTTCAAAGTGTATAGGGGACATGTTGGGAATGAGGATCGTGTAATCCTGCTTCATGTCCTTTGTGAACGGAGTGCTCATTTCCTGTCCTCCAGTGCTGCCAGCAGGGACCTCAGTCTTATCCTGACCGCTCCCACGTTGGTTATCTCATCGATTTTGATCTGGGTATATATCCTGTCCTTCTCCCTCAGGATGCTTCTGACCTCATCGGTCGTGACGGCATCGAGTCCGCAGCCGAAGGAGACGAACTGTACCAGATCCATGTCCTCCTGACCGGTGATGTACCTGGCGGCATCGTAGAGCCTTGTATGGTATGTCCACTGGTTGAGGACGTTGACATCATGCCTTGGGGAAAGGGCACTGACGGAATCCTCCGTGATCACGGAGCAGCCCAGGCTGGTCACCAGCCTGTCTATACCGTGGTTCGTTTCCTCATCGACATGGTATGGGCGTCCTGCAAGCACAAGGATGTGTCTTCCTTCCTCCCTGGATCTCTTTACGATCTCAGCGGCCTTACGGGACACCTTCTCATGGTAGCCTGCAAGTTCCTCATAGGCTTTTTCGGCTGCCTTTTTCACATCCCTCTTCGGAAGGCCGAAGGTTTCGGCAATTCTCTTAATGAAGTGCTTCTCATTGTCCAGTGAAAGGTACGGGATCAGGAGACGGCTCTTTCCCGTATCCTGATTTGCCCTTATCACTTCACCGTAGTAAGCTACGACGGGACAGTTGAAGTGGTTGTTTCCCTTCTCCTCGTCAACGTTGTACGTTGATGAGGGATAGAAGATGATGTCTGCACCCTTTTCCTTTAGCAGGGCGATGTGTCCGTGCATCAGCTTTGCAGGGAAACACACCGTATCACTGGGCATGCTGCCCTGACCGAGGGTGTAGACGTCCCTGTTAGACGTGCCGCTCACGATGACCTTATATCCCAGTTCGGAGAAGAGAGTGTGCCAGAAGGGCAGAAGCTCATACATTCCCAATGCAAGGGGAAGTCCTACAGACTCCCTCGTGCTTCCTGTGGGCTTTGTCTCATACTCATGGATCAGCTTCTGCTTGTAGGTATAGAGGTTGTACTCATCGTTGCTGCCGCCGTTCTTCGATACCGGACGGTCACAGCGGTTTCCGCTGATGAGTCTTCTGTCCCTGAAACTGTTGATCGTGAGCAGACAGTGGTTCGTGCACCCTTTGCATGTGGTGTTCGTGACCTTGTGGCTGAATTCATCGAGCTCTTCCTTTGAAAGTATCGTGCTCTCTGTTTTTCCGTCCCTGTCCGCATGTTTCTTTGCGTGGAGGGCCGAGCCGAAGGCACCCATCAGACCTGCGATGTTGGGCCTGATGACATCGTGTCCCATCTCAAGCTCGAAGGCACGGAGCACTGCATCGTTTAGGAACGTTCCGCCCTGGCAGACGATGTTCTGCCCGAGGGAATCGGCACTCGATGCCCTTATTACCTTATATATGGCGTTCTTGACGACTGAGATGGCAAGACCTGCGGAGATGTCCTCGATTGACGCACCGTCCTTTTGGGCCTGCTTGACTGAGGAATTCATGAATACGGTACATCTTGAACCGAGTTCAACGGGAGCCTTAGCGTCTATCGCACGGCGTGCGAAGTCGGAGACGCTGACGCCCATTGCCGCTGCAAAGGTCTGAAGGAATGAGCCGCAGCCCGATGAACAGGCTTCGTTGAGGAATATGTCATCGATTACCCCGTCCCTGATCCTGAAGCACTTGATGTCCTGTCCTCCGATGTCGATTATGAAGTCCACGTCGGGACGGAAGAACTTCGCACCCAGAAAGTGTGCCTGGGTTTCGACCAGAGAGTAGTCGAGACGGAAGGCGGTCTTCAGAAGGTCCTCACCGTATCCTGTCGATGCGGCTGCCCTGATCTTTATGTACGGGAACTCCTCATAGAATGTGTTGAGAAAGGAGCTTACTGCCTGTACGGGATTTCCGTTGTTCGGGGAGTATCTGGTGAGAAGGAGTTTTCCTTCCTCACTGATGAGGCACATCTTGATCGTGGTTGAGCCTGCATCGACACCAAGGTATGCATTTCCCTTGTATGCTCTCGGATCGGTGCTTTCCACCATTGCCCTGGCATGGCGCTCCTTAAAGGCATTGTATACATCCTTATTCTCAAAGAGCGGGGATAGCTGGTTGAAGTTTCCCTTGCCGCTGTATGCGGTGATGAGGGAGATTATCTCATCGATCGTGAGCCTGGTCGTTGTAGGGGAAAGGGCTGCTCCCAGTGCCACGTAGTAGAGGGAGTTCTCAGGGCATATTCCCTCAAGCTTCAGTTCCCTGTCAAAGAAGTATCTGAGGCGGGATAAGAAGGTGAGGGGACCTCCGAGGTACACGACCTTTCCCTCTATCTTCCTGCCCTGTGCCAGACCTGCTATGGTCTGGTTCACTACGGCAAGGAGGATTGAGGAAGCAATGTCCTCAACCTTCGCTCCCTGGTTGATGAGGGGCTGGATGTCCGACTTGGCGAATACTCCGCAGCGGGATGCGATCGTATAGGTCTGAGTTGATTTCTTCGAGTAGTAATCGACTTCGTCACGGCCGATTCCGAGCAGGGTTGCCATCTGGTCGATGAATGCACCGGTTCCGCCTGCGCAGGTACCGTTCATCCTTACCTCCAGACCGTTTTTCAGAAAGAGGATCTTGGCATCCTCGCCTCCGAGTTCTATGATCGTGTCGGTGTCGGGAATGTACTCCTTTGCCGCAACTCTTGTGGCATATACTTCCTGTACGAAGTTAATTCCGCACTCGGTTGCGACTCCCATGCCTGCCGATCCTGAAATGGAAAGCGTGACGCTCTCGCCCTTGGCATATGGTCTTACCGACTCCAGCATCTCGGCACTCTTCTGTTTTATCTGAGAAAGGTGGCGCTGATAGTCAGTGAAAAGTATCTCTTTCTTATCATTCAGAAGGACAACCTTAATGGTGGTTGATCCCACATCAATCCCCAAATGTAGCATAATATGAAAAATGGCGATTGTTTATCCTTTTGTCAACTGTCAGATTATGGTTTTTCCCTGTTAATTTTATTTATTAAAAAGAACTGAATGATACTATTTTATATTGACGTAAAAAATAATATCTGTCAGGAAAAGAATAGGACAAATCATGGCCGTTTTGTATCACAATACAGTCAGTCTGTTACCATGGCGGAAAAAAGCACGTCAATCGTAATAAACTTCTTTCTGGATTGACGGGGGCTTGCGAACTTGTCCGAGCTTCAGAAATCAGTGTGTCACACTACGAAGAATGAGGCAGAGTGTGACTTTCAGACGTTAACGAAGGTGTTTCTGAGAGATTATCAGGATTATGATCAGCTGGAAAGAGGATTGCAGGAGTTTGTGGACTTCTTCAACCATGAGAGGATTCATCATGGACTGGATTACCATACACCGGATGAGGTATATGAACAGGGAACTTTCCCTGATATTAAGGAGAATGAGGTAGCTAAACTGTTTCGGATAATTTTACTGATACTGTCCTGACGTGTCTCTTGGCTTTAATGTCTGCTGCGTCAGGATAAAAGGAAATGAGGAAAATAAGTGTAAAAATTTTACAATATAATTGTTGATATGTGTAATAATATTGCATATATTATTGGTAAAAAGCTTAAGAATCCTTTCTGGCTTTTATCAGGAGTGAATATGCTGAAAAAGGTAAGGTTCAGGAACTACAGGTCATTTATTCGGGAGACAGTAATCTCTCTGGAGAAATCTAAACTATCGATTCTTGAGGGAGTCAATACTGAAACCGGTCTCCTGAAAGGCTGTGCTTTTTTTGGCTCCAATGCATCCGGTAAAACAAATGCCCTGTATTCGATTTCCCTGTTGCTTGAGCTTCTTTTCCTTAATGCACCTGTCGATCTGGCTTCCCAGATAACTGTTTTTAATGATGAACCTACGGCCTTTTTTGAGTATACCTTCTCTTTTGATGGCGATGAAGTTATTTATTATTTCGAAATTGACAGGAGCGGGAGGGTTGTCAAGGAAAGTCTGGTCCTGAATGGCGACCGACTGTTGCTCAGGCTTACCAATTCGGCTGAATCATCTCTTACTGATAAAAGGTTCTATGATAAGGATGACATAGACGAATATACGCTGTTTATAAGGAATATCTATTTCAATACAAAATTCATGACATTTCCTGTTCTGAGGAAGTGGTTTGACAGTCTTTCCAAATCGATTTTCATTAATCTGGCTCAGAACAGGACAGTTTCTTTCGGTTTGAGGGCAGAAGAACTGAATCTTCCCACTTATCTTGATACCTACGGGGATGCGGAAATAAATGCATTCCTTAATTCATTTGGGTTTCCTTACACCATACGATATGATAAAGGTCAGGATAATTCTCCTGCCAAGCGTTCTTTCGAGGCAAGACTTTCTTTTGTCCGTAAGGATCTGCCACCTGTTCTGTATTCGATGGAGTCATATGGTAACCACATTCTGCTGACGCTTCTGCCTGCAGTCATTTCCGCAATGAGGAATGGTTCAATGCTGCTTATTGATGAATTCTCAAGTGGTCTCCACAACGAACTGGAAGAGTTGCTGATCAGATATATCTACAGGAATTCCTCATGCCAGCTGTTTTTTGTGTCACATTCCACAAACCTGCTCAAAACCAGTCTTCTCAGACCGGATCAGCTATATTCCGTTGACTTTGATTCCTCCGGAAGTTTTATCAGAAAATTCTCAGAGGAGCATCCCAGGGAATCTCAGAATCTGGAGAAGATGTATCTGGCCGGAGTATTTGGGGGAATTCCGCTGTATGACAGATCTGATCTTTAACAGAGACAAATCAATTGGTCAGGTGATATATATTGTAGAAGGCGATAAGACGGAGCATTTGCTTCTTAGAAGAGTTTTTTCAATACTCGGCTATTCTGTTGTTTCTTACAATAAGAATAATGATTCAGGTATATATCTTCAGGGCCGGAATAAGTATTCCAGAGTATTTATTATTTCTGCTGCTCATCCATCAATTGTCAGCTTAAACAGCGATAAAGAATACTTTGATCGTGTATACAGGATTCTGACGGAAGAATTCGCTCTGGATCCCGAAAACAGCGCTGTATTCTACCTTTTTGATAGGGACAGGCAGTCGAACAGACCTAAACATATTATTCCTGAGCTGGAAAAGAAATGTAATTCAAGAACTTCTTCCGATTTTGATGTCAACGGCCTGTTCCTGTTGAGTTATCCATCGATTGAAGCTTATCTTTCAACTGCCAATTATGATAATACCGAATTGGGGAGTGGGGCATCAGCGAAAAGATATATTGAGGAATTGGGGTATTCGATTAATGATTTGGATGCAAATAGAGTGCTGGAAGCTGCTGCATCGATGATTTCAGCAATCGAGAATATAACCGGAATCCATTTTGATGCAGAACAACTTGACCATTTTGCTGAAATAAACAAGGCTATACTTCTTTCTCAGGATGCAAAATGGGCCAGAGATCATCGATATGTCACACTGTCTCTTCTGTCTGCCTCACTAATCGATCTGGGGATAATTGAGTGTGTTGATTCCTGAACACAGGATGGGTTCAGTGACAACTCTCCTGCCTAAAGGCAGGGAGCTTCCTGAGTCGTATTCTCAAGAACTATTCCTGCTTTCTCGACGTTGGGCTTCTTAGGTGCGTTCGCACGGTCGTCCACCATGTTCGTCTCCACAGGCGTTGATTTCCCGCCGTCCACGGGTATTG
>JALEVV010000051.1 GCA_022788185.1 Spirochaetales bacterium
GGAGAGATGACATGCACTACGTTATTATAGGAAACAGCTATGCGGCGCTCGGTGCCATCACAGGCATCAGGAGCATCGATAAAACCTCCCCCATCACCCTCATCTCAAAGGAGGAGTATCCCTCCTATGCCCGTCCCGTAATCAGCTACGTCCTGATGGGAAAGGCAAAGGAAGAACACCTTCCCCTCAGAAGCGATGAATTCTGGAGAGAGAACGGCGTGAACGTCATGCTTGGCAAAGAAGCAGTGAAAATCGACAGCGAAGCTCATACCGTATCACTTGCTTCAGGAGAAAACATCAGTTACGACCGCCTGCTCCTTGCAACGGGCTCCGTCCCGTTCATCCCGCCGATGAAGGGACTTGAGAACGTGGAAAAAAAGTTCACGTTCATGACCTGGGCTGACATGAAGGCAGTTGAGAAGGCATGCAGTAAAAAGAGCGACGTGCTCATCATGGGTGCGGGTCTGATCGGCCTCAAGGCGGCTGAAGGCCTCCTTGACAGGGTAAAGTCCATAACGGTCGTCGACCTGGCGGACAGGGTGCTTCCCTCCATCCTTGACCAGGAAGGCTCAGAGATAGTGAAAAGGGAGCTGGAGAAGAAGGGAATCACCTTCCATCTGGGAACAAGCGCCGAGGAATTCAGGGCAAAGTCAGTCACCCTCAAAAACGGCAGGGAAGTGTCCTTTGACGTACTCATCATGGCAGTCGGCGTACGCCCTGCAGTGAAGCTGGCAGCCGATGCGGGTGTACAGGTCGGCCGCGGTATCAGGGTTGATGACATGTGCAGGACATCCGTGGCCGACATCTATGCGGCAGGTGACGTGGCGGAGGAAAAGGAATTCACCACAGGTGAAGACAGGATCATCGCTATCATCCCCAACGCAACCCTTCAGGGTGAATGCGCCGGAATCAACATGGCCGGCGGAGAGAAGCACTTCGAGAACCCGGTTGCGATGAATGCCATCGGATTCTTCGGCACGCACATCATCACGGCAGGCACCTACACGGGAGAAGCCGAGATGATGAAGGAAAGGGACTCCTACAAGAAGTTCTTCGTGAAGGATGACAGACTCATGGGCTTCATACTCATGGGCAGGGCTGTCGACAGGGCGGGCATCTACACTTCCCTCGTCCGCGGTGCCGTTCCCCTCTCATCCATCGACTGGGAAACACTGAAGACGAAACCGCTGCTTGCGGCATTCGCGCTGAGGGAGAGAAAGAAGATGCTCTCAAAGGAGGTCTGACATGGCCAGGATCAATGCACAGGATCAGGATTACAGGGATCTGAACAACCTCATAAGATCATGCGGTGAGGATACCATAGAGCTGGACGGCGTAATGGGCCAGCGCTTCATTGCCTGCGGAATGTCAGGCAAGCACTTCAGGATCAACGGCGTGCCCGGTAACGCCATGGGCGCTTACCTCAACGGCTCGGACATCGAAGTGTTCGAAAATGCGCAGGACGCGGTCGGTGACACGATGAACGACGGAAAGATCATAATCCACGGCTCCGTGGGCGATGCCTGCGGCTACGCCATGAGAGGCGGAAAGATCTACATCAGGGACAGTGCCGGATACAGGGCCGGAATCCACATGAAGGCGTATAAGGACAAGCAGCCCCTCATCATCATCGGTGATGCGGTCGGCTCCTTCCTTGGCGAGTATCAGGCAGGAGGCACGATAATAGTCCTGGGCCTCAGGCAGAACGGCAGGCCACCGGTGGGTTATTTCTGCGGAACCGGAATGCACGGCGGAAAGATCTACCTCAGGTCGGACTACCCTCCCTTCGACCTTCCCCCGCAGGTTTCCTGCAGGGAGGCAGGTGAAAAGGACCTGGCCGACATAAAGGAAAAAATCGGAGAGTTCTGTACGGTCTTCGGTATAGACAAAGATGCGGTGATGCGGCAACATTTCCTCGTACTTGAGCCAAACAGCGCTAACCCATACAAACAGTTATACACCAACATTTGAGGAGGGTGTGAGATGAACGGCAGTTACACGGCAGGTGAGGTCATCAGATATGCCAGGGAACAGGACGTAAGCTTCGTCCGTCTGGCCTTCTGCGATATCTTCGGGCAGCTGAAGAACATCTCGGTGTCACTCCAGACACTGGAGAGGGCCTTTGATGAGGGTGTCAGGTTCGACGCCTCCCAGATCAGGGGCTTTCTCAATGTGGAGGACTCCGACCTTCTGCTCTTCCCCGATCCGTCCACGATGACATTCCTCCCGTGGAGGCCGAGTCAGGGCCGGGTCATCAGATTCTACTGTGACATCCGCCATCCCGACGGAAGGACCTTCGTCGGTGATACCAGGCATATGCTGAAGATGGTGGAAAAGGAACTCTTTGCCAAGAACTACGAGGTCTACCTCGGTTCGGAGCTGGAATTCTACCTCTTCAGGACCGATGAGGACGGAAACCCGACCTATGAGCCGATGGACAGGGCCAGCTACTTCGACATCGCACCGCTGGACAGGGGTGAGAACATCAGGCGGGAGATCTGTCTCACGCTTGAGGAAATGGGACTGAAGTTCGAGTCCAGTCACCATGAAAAGGGACCGGGCCAGAACGAGGTCGTCTTCCGCCACTCCCTTCTCCTTGATGCCACCGACAACATCATCACATTCAAGTCAATGGTAAAGGCCCTGGCTGCCAGAAGCGGGCTCTATGCCTCATTCCTTCCCAAGCCGCTCTTCACGGAAAGCGGTTCAGGCTGCCACATGAACCTCTCCATAACCAAGGACGGTGACGGCATGGCCGCATACAGGGACAGCATCATCGCGGGAATCCTGAAGCACATCAGGGAGATGACGGTCTTCCTCAACCCGATCGTAAACTCCTATGAGAGACTCGGCGGCTATCAGGCACCGCGCAACATCACATACGGAACTGGCAACAGGAACCTTCTCATCAGGGTTCCCATTACAATGAACGACCAGAGCAGCCGCATCGAGCTCAGAAGCCCCGACAACGCCGCCAATCCCTACATTGCCGCAACGCTCCTTACGAAGGCAGCGCTTGACGGCATCGAGAACGGACTGAAATGCGCCGATTACGCAGAGGGCGGTTCCCTGCCCCAGACCCTTATGGAGGCAATTGAGGCGGCAGAGGAGTCGAAGTTCGTGAGAAGCGTTCTTCCCGAGCACCTGGTGAACTGCTTCCTCGATGCTAAAAGACAGGACTGGGACATAATCTCCGTAAGCGAAGACCCCCGATGGACAGCGAGGGAAACGGAATTCTTATTAACGTAGGAACTGATGATGGACAGGATACTGATAGTGACCCCGGGAGAGAAAAGTGCGGCAGGACTCTCTGCCCTCATAAGGAAAGTCTCCCCATCCGCTGAGCTCACCGTCCTCACATCCGCATCCCAGGCAAGGCGCGCCGTTCTTGATGACGCATTCGATTTTCTCGTGGTTAATTCTCCCCTGCTCGATGACAGTGCCTCAGAGCTATGCCGCATGGCGGCGCTTAACACGGATACGTCATGTCTACTTCTGGTGAAGGAGGAGTTTTTCGAAGCTACCCTGAATGAATGCGAAGGCTCAGGCGTGGCAGTTGTATCGAAACCGGTTGTTTATCCGGTACTCTATCAGAGCTTCTCGCTTCTGAAGTCGGTGAAGGGAAAGACCGATACACTGAGACACGAAAACGAGCGCCTCAGGGCAAAGCTGGAGGAAGTAAAGCTGATAAGCCAGGCAAAATGCCTCCTTATAGAAAAGAAAGGCTGCAGTGAAGAGGCTGCCCATCACCTCATTGAACGACGGGCCATGAACTCCCGTATCTCGGCAAAGGAAGCCGCGGGACAGATTCTGAGAATCTATTCGGATAATTGAAAGAGGTATATATGTCAAAGCACATTTTCGTTACCGGCGGTGTTGTTTCCGGCCTTGGAAAGGGTATTACGGCAGCAAGTCTCGGCCGCCTTCTGAAAAGCAGGGGATACAAGATTGCCGCACAGAAGCTCGACCCATACATGAACGTTGACCCGGGCACTATGAGCCCGCTCCAGCACGGAGAAGTGTTCGTCACAGAGGACGGTGCCGAAACCGACCTTGACCTGGGACACTATGAAAGGTTCATCGATGAGAACCTGAACAAATTCTCAAACCTCACGTCAGGAAAGACCTACTGGAATGTCCTTCAGAAGGAACGTAACGGTGAGTATCTCGGTTCCACCGTCCAGATCATTCCCCACGTGACGAACGAGATCAAGAGCTTCATCTATGCCCTGGCAGACAAGACAGAGGCCGATGTGGTAATCACGGAAATCGGAGGAACGACCGGTGACATCGAGTCTCAGCCCTTCCTTGAGGCAATACGTCAGATTTCACATGAAGTCGGAAAGGAGAACTGCCTTTTCATCCACGTGACACTCGTTCCCTACATCAAGGGCTCGGACGAGCATAAGAGCAAGCCGACCCAGCACTCGGTAAAGGAGCTCATGGGATCAGGAATCTTCCCCGACATCATCGTATGCAGGGCAGATGAGAAGATCGAGGAGAGCGTCAAGAAGAAGATTGCCCTCTTCTGCAACGTGAAGAGCGACTGCGTAATTGAAAACACCACGGTCCCCGTGCTCTATGAAGCCCCGATCATGCTTGCCCGTGAAGGTCTGGACAAAGTGGTTCTCAGGGAGCTCTGTCTTCCTGAAAGAAAGTCCGACATGAGCGAGTGGATGGGCATGCTCGATGCGATCAACGCATCAAAGCGGGAGATCACGATTGCCCTCGTCGGTAAGTACATCACCCTCCACGACGCATATCTCTCAGTAATTGAGTCACTGAAGCACGCAGGCTGGAAAAACAGGGTGCAGGTAAAGATCAGGTGGACTGACAGTGAGGAAGTGACCGAAAAGACCGCACCTGAACTCTTCGAAGGTGTGGACGGAATCCTCATCCCGGGCGGTTTCGGTTCCCGCGGTATCGAAGGCAAGATAGCTGCCTGCCGCTACGCCAGGGAGAACGACATCCCCTACCTCGGAATCTGTCTCGGCATGCAGATCGCAGTCATCGAATATGCAAGAAACGTGCTTGGATACGCCGATGCGAACTCCTCCGAGTTCGCTCCTGAGTCAGAACACAAGGTCATCGACCTGATGGAGACCCAGAGGGGTATAACGAAGAAAGGCGGTACCATGAGACTCGGTGCATATCCATGCAAAATCAGGAAGGGCCTCCTCCTTGATAAGGTATATGAGGGAGCTGATGTCATCCAGGAACGTCACAGGCACAGATATGAATTCAATAATGAGTACAGGGACGAGCTTGAGAAGGCAGGCCTGACCGTTGCAGGTACATCCCCCGATGACCTTCTGGTGGAATCGGTGAGCATCGAGAAGAACCGCTTCTTCCTCGGCGTCCAGTACCATCCCGAGTTCAAGAGCAGACCTAACAGACCAAGTCCCGTCTTCTACGGCTTCATCAAAGCGGCAGCTGAAAAATAAGGCTTACGGCCCTCCCCTGAAAGGGAGGGTCTTTTCATACTGGAACAATATGGGACAAAGTGGTATAACCCCATGGTTATGGACAGACAGATCAGTGAGAAAACACGCAAAATCATAATCGGCTTCCAGGAGAACGAACTCACGGAAGCCCTCGTCTACGAGAGAATATCAGGCTTCATAAAAAACGATAAGGATAAGAAGACCCTCCTTGCGATTGCCGCCGACGAGCGCCGCCATGCCGCGGTGTGGAAGGGTTACTCGGGAGTGGACGCAAAACCCCGCATGGGACAGGTCCGGAAGTGGACCTTCCTTGCCAGGGTACTGGGATACACCTTTGCCCTGAAGAAGATGGAGAACGGTGAGAAGGGTGCCACCAGGGTCTATGAGGAAATTGCAAAGGAGATTCCCGAGGCAAAGAAGATCAGTGAGGATGAGGACAGACATGAGCACGAGCTTCTGGCCATCCTTGATGAGGAGCGTCTGAAATACGTAGGCTCCATGGTGCTCGGACTCTCCGATGCACTCGTCGAGCTCTCAGGCACGCTTGCAGGCCTTACCTTCGCCCTTCAGAACAATAAACTCATAGCACTTTCCGGTCTGATAACGGGAATAAGCGCAACGCTGTCGATGGGATCAAGTGAGTACCTTTCTGCAAAGAGTGACGGAGAGGAAAAGCCGTTCAAAAGCGCGCTGTACACGGGAATCGCATACGTGATAACCGTCACGGTCATGATCCTTCCCTACCTGCTGCTCCCCTCCTCCATGTTCATGGTATCGCTTGGAATCATGCTGGCATCCGTCGTTCTCATAATCGCAGCCTTCAGCTACTACGTGTCGGTTGCACAGGAACTGTCCTTTAAACGCAGGTTCTTCGAGATGGCAGGTATCAGTCTTTCAGTAGCCGCGATAAGCTTTGTGATCGGAATTCTCGTAAAACAGTTCCTAGGCATAGATATTTGACATTAAGACAACAACTTTCATTTAGGGCAATCACATAAAAACCTGACATAGGATAAAAGAGAGAAAGGTTTAAGAATGCAATCTCGAAATCTATTTCAGAGAGACAGCATGACGGTAAATTAATCTGTTTTTGGAGACTGGGAAAAAAGATCGTGAAAAACAGAAAAAGTCCCCATAAGCTCAGAAACTAAGATGTACTCAGCTGTAAAGGAATGATGCTATTCTGTCAGTGACGGCGAATGGAAGCTGGTGTAAGTTCAAGGCCCTTTTGAGACAGAGTATCGTACCGGTATCTACCTCATGTTTTGGTATATCCAAAATCTTCGGGAGCAATCCCGAGGGGTGCAGTAGGCCACCCCACGACGCGACGTCACCTGTGTGTCCTTACATGTGAATCTTCAGGAATCAAAGCAGGGAGGCCGATAAAGACTGTCTGTATCGGTGGACAGTCGCACGCCCACGCAGTTCTGCTGCGTGTGTAGTTGATCCCAAAGAGAATCCTTGCAACGCTTGACAAGGTATATATCTTGATATATACATAGATTGTAAGGAGGTACTGTCCATGATGACTGCAAAGCTGTTTGAAAATGGCAGGAGCCAGGCTGTACGGTTGCCGAAGGAATGTCGTTTCTCCGGTGAAGAGGTAGCAATTAACAAGGTTGGAGACATTGTGATTCTGATGCCCAAAGAGAATCCGTGGGTAGGTTTTCTAAATAGTATGTCACTCTTTTCTGATGATTTCATGAACAAAGGGCGAGAGCAGCCTGGCGAACAGGAACGCGAATCCTTATGAGATATATGCTTGATACGAACATTTGTATTTATACAATAAAGCATAAACCACCGAAGGTTATCCAAAGATTTCTGAGTCATGACCCAAGTGAACTGTGTATATCATCCATCACATATGCAGAACTCATGCATGGCGTTGAAAAGAGCATGGCTGCAGAGAGGAATCGAATTGCAATCACAATGTTCCTTTCGCCGATATCAGTCCTTAATTTTGACACCTATGCGGCAGAAGAATATGGAAAGATAAGAGCAGATCTCGAACGGAAGGGCACACCGATTGGCCCGATGGATATACTGATTGCAGCTCATGCAAAAGCAGAGGATTTGATCTTAGTCACAAATAATACTCGAGAATTTGAGCGGGTTGAAGACTTGGAAGTTGAAGACTGGACAAAGGAATAACTGAGGCTCAATCATAAACTTTGTGGGCAATAGGATTGAGGTTGTCAATAGTCTAAAAAACATAGTTTTACTCTATCTATCTTGAAATATTATTGACAGCTGGTTAAATATCACACCCCAGTTCTGGACAGGCATAGTCCCTTTCTGGGAGATTCCGATTAGTGTGTTTCCTGATGGGAGAGCTGTTTTTATGGGATTGCCCGAATAACCCTAACTTCCATTTGACACACAGCCGGTATCCGTTGTAGACTCTTTCTCAGTAAGGGGCTGTAGCTCACCTGGCTAGAGCGTTTGAATGGCATTCAAAAGGTAGTCGGTTCGATCCCGATCAGCTCCATATTAATAAGTCCTTACAATGTAGGGACTTATTTTTTATCCTCTATTTTTCCGCAGTATAATTCCGTAGTCATAACTTCTTTTTGAGAAAAAAGTGTTAAGATAAATATTATAATCCTACTCCTGTGTTAGCGTCGGCGTAAATCAATTCTTCGGGAGTGCGGACATTTTCCTGAACTGATTATAATGCCTGACCAAGTTCAGTTCTATACTCTTTTGGACTTCTGAAGTCAGGCTTTATGCCGACTTCTTTCATCAGGGAGGCCTCCTCCGGGACAGGTGACTTGCATGCGATTTCCCCTTCGATTACGAATATCTGGCTGAACTCAGAAGGGTCCTCGGGCCTCTCCTTGAAGGAATCTTTGAATTCTGCAGTAAACACTCCGTATCTGCCATGCCTAAAAGCGTACTCTCCGTCGTTCCTGCATACCCGCTTGAAAGGAAGGAAAGCCCCATGGCATTCCTCTATTCCCTCGTCGAAAGCTGCAAGACAATGGATATCAAACTTCGCCTGGCTCTTGGAAACAGGGTGAACAACGGTGACAGGAATGGCTTGAGAAAGATGCTTCCGGACCAGAGCGACATTTCCCAAGGCAGGCTCTACAGGGAAAGGCTCAGGACTGCCTGCCAAAAGGAACGAACCCTACGTGCTCAGAGGTAAAATAGTCTGATATTATAACGTGGCCGGATATTATAATAATCCGGTCACGAGATTACGCTTACAAAACAAGTGTACATTATTACGTACATGTAAATTGACAGCAACATAAAACGTACATTATAATGTACATATAGAGGAGCCATTAATCATGTTGAATACAAATATTACTAATTTCAGGAAAAATATTTTTAGTATGCTGGAGCAGACAATCAAATACAATGAACCAGTCAATATCAGTACCAAAGATGGAAATGCAGTAATTATCAGCGAAGAGGATTACAACAGCCTTATGGAAACACTATACCTTTACTCCATTCCCGAACAGCGAGAAAAGATCATTGAAGGACTAAACACCCCCATTGAGGAATGCGTAACAGAGAATGAGGTGGAATGGTAGTGTACAAGATAGTCTATACTAAAAAAGCAGCTGCAGATATCCAGAAGTTGAAGGCTGCAAATCTAGACAAAAAGGCAAAAGCCCTGATTGATGTAATACGTAATAACCCTTACCAGACACCTCCGCGATATGAAAAACTGATAGGTGATTTTCAAGGAGCATATTCCAGAAGAATAAATATCAGGCACAGGCTTGTTTATGAGGTGATTGAAACAGAGCAGACAGTGAAAATCATAAGCATGTGGACACATTATGAATTCTGATATTTGGAAGACCTACAGCAATTAAAGTACCCCCTATATAACTACTTACTTTCTATTGTAGTACTTTATCTGTCTCACAACTGTCCTGGATCCCTCAAGTTGAGCTGTTGCATTTTTTGCAACAGCTGCTTCTTCTTCGAGTTCTCCTTCCGAAAAGATGTTCCTTATGTGTCAGGATACCGTCGATTTGTCCTTTTCAAAGAGCTTTGATATCTGATCAAACGAAAGCCATACGGTATTCTCAGTGGAAGAGACAGCTACATCAAGGTCAAGTGTTCCATCACGAAAAGTTACCAAAGCCGTGTTGTCCATCATCTTATTGTCGGCCATCATATCCTCCTTTGTGCCATTATGACTTCAAATCTTTTTCCGGGCATTGCATCCTGCCAGAAGTCGGCAGATTTTCTCCGGGAACAGGCTGAAGCTGTCAATTATGAGTGAACTACTCGGCAACAAGTTACCGAGCTTCTTGCTTCACTCACCACTGCCTGATTACACAACAGGGTGCAAGCAGGTCTTACATGATGTCCACAAGCGTTTGGTTCGGCTGGTTCCCAGCCTACCATAAGTTCGGCTTACGCTGTTGAATTCATTATGCGCAGGCCTTCTTTCTTGATATTCATAGCTGCATTTCTGTCACGGTCCATTACATATCCGCACTCACATCTCATTGTACGGATTCTCAGATCTTTCATTTCCGGGTGACGTTTACCACAGCAATGGCATATCTGACTTGATGGATACCACCTGTCTACCTTGACGAGATATTTGCCTCGATTGGCAAGTTTATACTCCAGCATATCCAGGAACATTCCGTATCCGTTATCCAGTGTGGCTTTTCCATTGCCAAAGCCTCTATTGGACATATTTCTCATATTCAGATTCTCCACGCACACAATGTCATACTGATTGGCTATCTCAGCAGAGATTTTGTGCAGATTATCCTTTCTCTGATTTGCAATATGCGTGTGTATTCTGTTTACTTTACGCTGCTGTTTCAGATAGTTGTGAGATTTGTCTTCGCCTTTACGTGATCCTTTCTTCCGTGAAAGTTTTCGCTGTTCCTTGGCAAGTTTCTTATGAGACTCGCGATAGAATTTGTGGTTGGTACCTATGTTTCCTTTGTCATCCACATACAACCCATCTGAAGCATAGTCCATACCGATGGCATTATTTTCATCTGCCACATATGCCGATACGGAATTCTCGTATTCGAAGAGAACTGATACATAGTATTTGTCGTCACTGCTGCATGAAACAGTAGCTGACCTGAGTTTCCAGTCTGTGCCGGGAACTCTATGTATAACAGCCCTGACTTTCCCTATTTTCGGCAAACGGATATATCTGCTGTCAATAATGGCAACCGTGCCATTCTGGTTGTTGGTAGTATAAGATTTTCTGCTGTGCTTGGCTGATTTGAATTTAGGGAATCCCGTTTTCTTCCTTCTGTTCCTGTCAAAGTGATTTCTGAAAGCACTCTGAAGATTGAGCTGAACGTTTGCAAGTGCAAGACTGTCTACCTCCTTCAGATAAGGAAAATCCTTCTTGTACTTCGCAGGTGTTACAGCCACAAATTTCCCGGTAGTCTTATAACTCTCGATTTTTTCCGAAAGCATGAGGTTATATACTTTACGGCAACAGCCAAACGTTTTGGCAAACATGATCTTTTGTTCAGATGTTGGATAAAG
>JALEVV010000054.1 GCA_022788185.1 Spirochaetales bacterium
AGGAGCATCAACCGGGCTGTGATAATCCTCGATGAGGCTCAGAACACTACGAAGAGCCAGATGAAGATGTTCCTCACGAGGCTTGGGGAGAACAGTGAGGCCATAATAACCGGAGACATCACGCAGATCGATCTGCCCTCCAGGACCGAGAGCGGTCTCGTCCATGCCCTGAGCATCCTCCATGACATCGAGGGGCTCAGGATAACGTCCTTCAGCCGCACCGATATAATAAGGAGCAGAATTGTTAAGGCGATTATTTCCTGCTATGATGAAAGTGTCAGGTGATGAGTGATGGAAAGGTACAACAGGGAAAAATTTGAAAAGATCGCACCGAGAACCAGGACTTTGCTGTTCCTCCTTCTCGTTGCAGTGATTCTCAGCGGCTTAATGCTGCCGTACCTGGTCAGAGTTGAATCCCTGAACAGGATCGTCCTCTCCAGGGATTATGTGGCGGGCGAACTGGCCGATGAGGATGTCTATGCCCCTTACAGTCTGACCTTCGTGGATGATTATGCAACCGAAGAGGCCAGGGAGAAGGCGCGCCGTGACGTTCTTCCCATCTTCACATACTCCCTTTCCCAGACATACCGGGTCAAGGCCAGATGCATGGAGCTGATTGAAGCGCTGAAAACCGGAAGTGCCGCCACTTATGACTTCCTGATCAGCAATAACCTGAAGGACTTCACGCTCTATACCATCTATGATTCCCTGAGCGAGAAGGAAAAGAATCAGTCACTGCTCCTTGTTAAGGACTGCGTGGACTATCTTATAGGGGTAGGCGTATACAGATCCTCGGACATACTGCAGATAAGCAGTGAGGGGTATACTCAGGCTACATGCCACCTTCCGTCCATGTCTGATTACTCCGATTCCACCCGGGTGCTTTCAGTTGCTTCCCTCCTCAGGGAGGACTCCCTTTATGAGAGCTTCCTCGTCTGGCTTGACAGCTACTCCCTTGATTTTTCCTCTTCCATGCTCCAGTTCATCTACCTTGCCTCAGAGACGGTCATGGAAAGCAATATGTACTATGACGTGGTTGAGACCGAGCGTATCAGGGATCTGGCAGCGGCCGATGTGGAAACGATCACGCACAGAATAGAGGAAGGCCAGATCATAATAAGCAAGGATACGATCGTGACCGAACAGGCGCTGAGGACTATCGAGAGGATCAACTCCAGCAATGGCGGTATTGATTACGTCAGTATTTTCGGCCAGCTTATTTTCTTCACGGTCACAACGATTGCCGCCCTCTACTACTTCTTCTCATCGATCGACAGACCGTACAGGGTAGTGCAGTACTGCTTCCTCTTCCTTATCGGACTGTTACTTACAATCTCATCCATGTATTTCGTCTACAGGTATGTGGACGCTCCGTTCATAGCACAGGCAACGCCATTCCTGCTTGTTCCCCTGCTGCTTACGAACATTACCAACAAAAAGAGATACGGCTTCACTGCGGGCATACTATTCATAAGTTACCTTTCATTCCTGCCGGACAGCACCATCGTCAGATTCTTCTACATGGCATTCGTTCTCGAAATCTCACTGCTCTTCGTGCGCTTCGGGGTAACAAGGCTGGATCTCATATATCAGGCCTTCTACAGCGCCATAGCGGCAATGTTCGTGACGGTCATATTCCATTTCCTCTCCAACACATCCTATGTGTATCTCCTTACGGAAATGCTTACGATCGTACTCAATGTCTTTGCCAGCTACATGATACTCTCAGTGGTCCTGCCGCTTCTCGAGCACTTCATGAACATACCGACGGTATTCCGTCTTCATGAGCTGTGTCTGGCGGACACTCCCGTTCTTCAGCGCCTGAGAAGCCAGGCCGTCGGAACCTTCAACCATGTGAACAACGTTTCCGACATGGCATATCATGCGGCCAGGGAGATCGGAGTAAACAGCGAGCTGGCAAGGGTAGGGGCTCTTTACCACGATATCGGTAAGGGCGATCACCCGGAGTACTTCATCGAGAACCAGACCGACAGGAACGTGCATGACGAGATGAAGGTCACGCTTTCTGCCGCCGTAATCAAATCCCACGTTAAATCAGGTGTGGAAAAGGCCAAGGAGATGGGACTTCCTCAGGAGGTCATCGACATCATTGACCAGCACCATGGAAATGACGTCATCTCCTATTTCTACAATGAAGCCAGAAAGGAAGCGGAAAATGCCACCGTCCCGTACACCGTCAACGAGGAGGACTTCCGTTATAACTCCGACATTCCCCAGACACCTGAGGCTGCCATCGTGATGCTTGCTGACTGTTTTGAGGCTGCATCCAGGACTATCAAAAAGCCAACGACCCAGCGCTATGAGAAGCTCATAAGCTCAATCATTTCGGGCAAGATGTCCAACGGACAGCTCAACGACTCAAAACTGACACTTACCGATCTGGAGAAGATCAAGCAGGTCTTCGTTCACGATGCCTTCGGCCGTGACCACCAGAGAATCGAATACAACAATAAGGATTAATGCGATGTTTGAGCTCATTTACGATGATGAATCGTTCAAAGCTGACGCCCCTGAAGAGGTTGTCAGTGATGTTCTGTCTTACATGGAGGAAAAGCTTCACATCGACGGAAGCTTTTCCCTGTCCTTCGTTAACGGGGACACGATCCGTGATCTAAACAGGGAATACAGGGATAAGGATGAAGTGACTGACATCCTGACCTTTGCCCAGGATGACGGGGAGGAGTTTCCCGACTTTGCAGGCGAAAAGGAGTACGGGGACGTCTTCATCAATCTGGACAGGATGAAGGAAAATGCCGCCGAGTTTTCCTCCACCGTGAGGGAGGAACTGCTTCGCCTCTGCATCCACGGCATGCTCCATCTCACCGGGCATGACCATGCGACTAATGACTTTGAGAAAGAGGAAATGCTGATTATTCAGGAAAATCTTCTTTCACAGTATTTATCGCAGGTAAATAATTGATTAGAATAAGGTCAAATCATTGACGTTGTAATTGTAAATCGGTATATTATTATCGATTGAACAAAACAGCTCATAAGGAGAAAGATTTCATGAAAATTGGTATTAATGGATTTGGTAGAATCGGTCGTTTTGTGTTCCGCGCTGCTATGAACCGCCCGGATGTTGAGATTGTAGGTATCAACGATCTCTGCCCTGTAGACTATCTCGCTTACATGCTCAAGTATGACACAATGCATGGCCAGTTCGAAGGTACTATCGAGGCTGATGTTGAGAACTCCAAGCTTATCGTAAACGGCAAGTCAATCCGCGTTACAGCATGCAAGGATCCTAACGAACTCGCATGGGATCAGGTTGAAGCTGAATACGTTGTTGAATCAACAGGTCTCTTCCTCACAAAGGAGAAGGCACAGGCTCACATCAACGCAGGTGCAAAGTATGTCGTAATGTCAGCTCCTTCAAAGGATGACACACCGATGTTCGTCTGCGGCGTTAACGAGAACACATATGTTAAGGGCACACAGTTCGTTTCCAACGCTTCATGCACAACCAACTGTCTCGCTCCCATCGCAAAGGTCCTCAATGACAAGTTCGGCATTGTTGACGGCCTCATGACAACAGTTCACTCCACAACAGCTACTCAGAAGACTGTTGATGGTCCTTCAATGAAAGACTGGAGAGGCGGACGCGCTGCTGCAGGTAACATCATTCCTTCCTCAACAGGCGCTGCAAAGGCTGTAGGTAAGGTCATTCCTTCACTCAACGGCAAGCTCACAGGTATGTCCATGAGAGTTCCCACTCTTGATGTTTCCGTTGTTGACCTCACAGTCAACCTGGCTAAGCCTGCTAAGTATGCTGAGATCTGCGCTGCAATGAAGGAAGCTTCAGAAGGCGAGCTCAAGGGTATCCTCGGTTACACAGAAGATGCAGTTGTTTCTTCCGACTTCCTCGGTGACACAAGAACATCTATCTTCGATGCAAAGGCCGGTATCGCCCTCACAGACACATTCGTCAAGGTCGTTTCATGGTACGATAACGAGATCGGTTACTCCAACAAGGTTCTCGACCTCATCGCTCACATGAAGAAGGTCAACGGTTAATCGATAATACTCCGGCTTATGGGCCGAGCATGATCAAGGCCTGCATCTGCAGGCCTCTTTATTTAAAAAAGGAATAAAAAATGGTTCTTAACACAATCAAGGAAGCCGATCTCAAAGGCAAGAGAGTTGTCATCCGCGTCGATTTCAACGTACCCGTCAAGGAAGGCGTCGTAAAGGATGCCACCAGAATCAAGGCTGCACTTCCCACAATCAAATACATTCTCGATGAAGGTGCTTCCGTAGTAGTCATGTCCCACTTCGGACGCCCCAAGGGACAGAAGAATCCCGATTTCTCTATGGCTCCCATCGCAAAAGAGTTCGAGAAGCTTCTCGGCAGACCCGTCAAGCTCGCCCCGGATGTGATCGGACCCGAAGTTGAGGCCGAGGTCAAGGCTCTCAAGCCCGGTGAAGTTCTTCTTCTGGAGAACGTAAGATTCTACAAGGAAGAGGAAGCCAACGACGAAGGTTATGCAAAGGCTCTCGCTTCCTACGGTGACATCTACTGCAACGATGCATTCGGTACCGCTCACAGGGCTCATGCTTCAACGGAGGGTGTTTCCCACTTCCTCCCCAGCTATGCAGGTTTCCTCATTGAGAAGGAAGTCAAGTTCATGGCTCCTCTTCTTGAGAATCCTGAGAAGCCCTTCGTCGCAGTCATCGGCGGTTCAAAGGTTTCCAGCAAGATCACTGTTCTTGAGTCTCTCGTAAAGACATGTGATACCATCGTCATCGGCGGCGGTATGGCTTACACATTCCTCAGCGTTCTAGGCAAAGAGATCGGCAAGTCCCTCTTCGAGCCCGATTACGTTGATACTGCAAAGGCTTTCCTTGCCAAGGCAGCAGAGAAGGGTGTCAAGGTCATTCTTCCCGTTGACCACGTCTGTGCAGCTGAGTTCAGCGAGACTGCAGCTCCCGTCGCAGTTGATGATGTCAACATCCCCGCTGACCTCATGGGTATGGATATCGGACCCAAGACAGTTTCCCTTATCGTCGAGGAAATCAAGAAGGCAAAGAGCGTCGTATGGAACGGCCCCATGGGTGTTTTCGAGTTCGAGGCATTCAGCAAGGGTACAGGTGAAGTCGCTAAGGCTCTCGCTGCCAGCGATGCAATAAGCGTCGTAGGTGGCGGTGACTCAGTTGCCGCAATCAACAAGTTCGGTCTTGCAGACAAGATCTCTCACGTTTCAACAGGTGGCGGTGCTTCCCTCGAATTCCTCGAAGGCAAGACTCTCCCCGGAATCAAGGCACTGGAGAAATAAGATGAGAAGACCCTATATCGCAGGAAACTGGAAGATGAACATGACACCTTCCGCAGGTGCCGCTTTCGCTTCCGATCTCAGGGCTGCCGCAGAAGCAGCCGGCGCTGATGTCAAGATGATGGTCGCTCCTCCCTTCGTGACTATCCCTGCAGTGGTTGAAGCTCTTAAGGGCAGCAGCATCATTGTTGCTGCTCAGAACATGGCTGACCACACTTCAGGTGCATACACTGGTGAGGTTGCTCCCGCAATGCTCAAGGACCTCGGTGTCAATACCGTTATCCTCGGCCACAGCGAGAGAAGAAGCTACTATGGTGAAACCGATGCATACATCAACGGCAAGGTCCGCCTTGCAATCGCTGAGGGCATGGATGTCGTTCTCTGTGTAGGCGAGACACTCGCTGAAAGGGAAGGCGGCAAGCTTGAGGAAGTTCTTTCCGCACAGCTCTCCGGCGGCCTCAAGGACGTCACTGCAGAGGAGATGAGCCACATCACAATCGCTTACGAGCCTGTTTGGGCAATCGGTACCGGAAAGACCGCTACACCCGAGGATGCTGATTCAGCTCACGCTTTCATCAGAGAATTTGTTGGAAAAATGTATGACTCTGCTATTGCAGAAAATCTGATTATACAGTATGGTGGTTCTGTTAATGCTTCAAACGTGAAGGCATTAATGGCTAAGGAAAACATCGACGGTGCACTGGTCGGCGGCGCATCACTCTCCGTTGAGAAGTTCCTTCCGATCATCACATTCAATAAGTAAGATACTGGAGTTATAATATGGGTGTTTTCGGCATAATTTTACTGGTGTTGTTCGTACTCGTTGCTATTGCCCTGATCTTCCTGGTCGCAATCCAGGATGAGTCAAGCGGACTTTCCGGAGTGTTCGGCGGTTCTTCCGATTCAACATTTGGCAGTGGTTCTTCAAAGTTCATCAACAAGGTTACTACTATTCTTGCTGTGGCTTTCATGGTACTGGCACTCTGTGTTGCACTTGTTGCAAAGAGTGGTAAGAGCAGTGATTCAATTCTTGATGCTGCTGCTTCAACCAACAGCACCTGGTATCAGGATGCAGCTACCCAGAACAGCGCAAACTGATCATGATCTGACATGATAAAGCCGACCTAAGGCAAAGCCTGTGGTCGGTTTTTTCTCATTACGGATGTTTTTGGAGGTAAAGATGCAGGCATGTATCGTAATCGGAGGAAAGAGCAGGGAAGACGGCAGTCTTGACGAGATCGCAAAGGCACTGGCAAAGGGTCTTGAAAGTCAGGGACATACCGTCGATATTCTCAATATCTACACTGACAGTGACAGGAAGCTGTCTTTCTATGATTATGTCATAGTCGGCACCACTGCCACCACATCCTTCGGCGGATCCATACCGGAGGCAGTTGAAGCCTTCCTCAAAAGAGCAGGACAGGTTTCCGGAAAAAGATGTCTTGCATTTGTCACTAAAGCCGGTTTACGCAGCCAGAAAACCTTATTATCATTGATGAAGGCCATGGAAGGTGAGGGCATGTACCTCAAATACTCTGAGGTCTTCAAAAAGCCGGGAGAAGCTTTGGCACTCGGTAAAAGACTGAATATCGAAAGGAATTTCCAATGAAAAAAATCATCACAGTACTTCTCTTGATCGGAATGTCCCTGTCCGTACTCAGTGCGGCAGCGATTTCATCATCACCTGCTGCAACTGTCAACCTGATCAGGAACACTCGCATCACCGTAGATCAGCTCAATGCAAAGATCGCAGAGCTCGGTGCAACACAGGATCAGGCTCTTGACGTTCTCAACATCATGATCAATGATGAGGTCTTCCTCCAGGGTGCCGAACGGGACGGAATCACCGTCAATGATACACAGAAGAATGGCCTTTATTCACAGATGAAGACTCAGATCGAGCAGTCAAACGGTGTTACTCTCACACAGGCTGAGTTCGATCAGCTTGCAATCGACCAGTACGGTTCAGTCGAGGCATATAAGGAGTACCTTGCCCAGAACTACATCGTTCAGGCTTACCTCGCTCAGGAAAAGGGTGATGAGCTCAACAGCAGAAACTTCACTCCCACCGATACCGAGATCAACACTTATTACAGAAGGAACAGAACCAGCTTCACACAGGCTGAGAATGTATATTTTGCCCATGTTTACAAGGGTAAGACCGGGGATGCTGCCACAGACAGTGCAAACAGCACACTGCTTAAGAACGTTGCCGCCGATATAAGAAGCGGAAAGATAACCTTTGAAGCAGCGGTAGCCAACTATACCGATGACAAGGAAAGCATTGCCACAGGCGGTGTCATGGGTTACCTTTCCAGCGACAACACCACTGTCAGACAGGGCTGGGGTGATGATTTCGTGGATGATGCCCTTTCCCTTGAGATCGGTGTTCCCACCTATCTTGAAAGCAACACCGGGTATCACATCGTTAAGGTCATCAGCCACAACGATGCCAGGATGCTGACTCTCGATGACAGAATCGATCCGACACAGAATTACACCGTCAGGGATTACATCACTGAAGGTCTGGCTTATCAGAACTATCAGACTGCACTTACAGAGGCTCTCAATGATCTCATTGCAGAGCTCAGAAGCGAAGCCTCAATCAGGATTCTTTACAAGTAATTTATGAGCAAAGAAAAAAAATTCGAAGACAGGCATGAAGCACGCGAACTTGCGGTGGAAACACTTTATGCCCTGGATTTCAACGATGAACTGTCCTCTTATGCGGATCTGACTCTCCTCCCCGGTAAAAGCGAGGAGGAGATGAAGGCTCTTTCGGAGGACGTGCTTTTCTACGCCAGATATCTTATTTCCGGTGTGCTCTCACACAGGGATGAGATTGACGGCATCATCAGCAGGTATTCAATCAACAGACCGCTTGATAAGATAAACTACGTGGACAGGAATATCCTCAGAATAGCAGTGTTCTCCATGCTCTATGAAAAGGATCTTCATCCTTCAATAGTCATTAACGAGGCAGTCAACCTTTCACAGGAAATGAGTACCGACGTGACTTACAAATTCATCAACGGCATGCTCGATAACATCAGCAAGAAGGAGATATCAAGATGATCCAGCTTAAGAGGGATTATCAGATTGACGGTATCAGGAAGAGCTGCAAGCTGCTTGCAGAGTGTCTCCTGAGACTTGATGAAGAAATCAAGCCCGGTATTTCGACATACGACATCGACAGGCTCTGCCATGACTTCATCAAACAGCACCATGCCATTCCTTCATGCCTTGGCTACTGCGGCTATCCGGCATCAGCATGCGTTTCCCCCAATGAAGTCGTGATCCACGGTATTCCTTCAAAGAAGATTATCCTCAGTGAAGGTGATATCGTTTCCGTCGATCTCTGTATCACGCTGGACGGATATGTCAGCGATTCCACAAGAACATATGAAGTGGGTAAGGTATCCGAGGATAAGCATAAGCTTAATGTCGTGACAAAAGAGTGTCTCGACGTGGGTATTGCCGCAGCCTCAAAAAAGGGTGCCAGGATACTTGATGTGGGTGCTGCTGTCTTTAAGAAGGCTTTTTCCGAACACGGCTATGGAGTTGTCCGTGATTACACCGGACATGGGGTAGGCTTTGATGTTCATGAGGAACCTGAGGTTCCAAACTTCATCGACCGTTCCTTCCCAAATCCCAGGATCAAGCCCGGGCTTGTATTTGCAATTGAGCCCATGATCAACATGGGATCATGGCAGGTCGATGTCCTTCGTGACGGATGGACTGTTGTTACAAGGGATGGAAAACCCGCATGCCACTGGGAACATACCGTGGCCATGACTGAAAACGGACTGGAAGTACTTACTGTACTCTGAGGAGGAGATTATATGGCAAAGGAATTCATCACCTGTGACATGATCAGGGATGCGGCACTGAAGCTGGTCTGGAAGATGTACAAGGAGGATGGTTTCGTCCCCGATGTCATCTACGACTCACTGAGAGGCGGTGCCTATATGGCAAACGTCATGAGTGAGTTCTACAAACTGCTTGCGCTCAAGGAAGGAAAGACTCCCGTGTTCTATGCAGCAGTTGTGGCAAGAAGCTACTCTGAGGTTAAATGTCACGCCGGTCACGTCGATATTGACGGCTGGACATATTCTCCTCTCAAGCTCACAAAGGGACAGAAGGTACTTATTGTCGACGACATCTTCGATACCGGTATGACAGTCAATGCACTTGTGAAGACAGTAATGGAATCGGGAATTCCCAGAGAGGATATCAAGGTTGCGGTCTATGACTACAAGGTTCCCCTCTACAAGAAGGAGACACCGCTTCCAATCCAGCCCGATTACTGGTGCAGGAAGCACGTCCTCAATTCACCTGCTGATGAGAGATGGATCCATTACACATGTCATGAATTCATCGGTCTCACCCATGACGAGGTGGAAGAGGTTTATAAAGATGAGGAAGTAAGGGAAATCCTTCACACCATTCTTGAGAAATAACAGTTTATGAGACTCCGGAGTTCTGTTCCGGAGTTTTTTTTGCACTTGAATAGTCAAATCAAATGCAACGTCTTTGAATAGTAGACCTCATAAGGTGTTCTGAATCCAAGGCACTTGCGTGGTCTCTTGTTGAGTTGGTCAACGATGAAGGAGATCTCTTCATCACCAACATCCGTTATGTCTTGTCCCTTTGGGAAGTATTCCCGCAGGAGTCCGTTTGTGTTCTCGTTCGTCCCTCTGTCCCAAGGATGGTGTGGCAGCGGAAAATAGAACTCGACGCCAAGGTCCCTTGTCAGTTCCTCATGGTTCGAGAACTCTTTGCCTCTGTCCGGCGTTATGGAAAGCAGTGGCTGTCCTTCAAGCATTTCCAGGATCCTCTTCCCAACCGCAGAGGAACTCTTCGCCTCCGCCTTGCGGCAGAGCAGGAACCTTGTCTTCCTGTCAACCATCGTGACGAGGCATGCCTTGCCCTTTGCACCTATCACGGTGTCTCCTTCCCAAT
>JALEVV010000084.1 GCA_022788185.1 Spirochaetales bacterium
GACAGGATATACAGGGCATACAGGCTGTTTTTCACCAACAGGGAGAAAGGAGTCAAATGTTCGCCACCCCGGCGCCGTAAGGTCAAAAAGTACAGAAGCGTCACCTACAAACAGGCGGGGTACAAGTTCCTTCCTGGCGGACACGTCAGCATAAATGGACACATCTACAGGTACTGGGACTCCTATGACGGACTCCTGGAACGGATCAAAATCAAGACCGTAACGGTAAAACGGAACATACTCGGAGAGTTTTTCGTCTACGTCACCACCGACAGCCCCGCCACCATGCGTGAAGCCAGGGACGGGCGCGGTGAGGTCGGCATGGACTTCGGACTCAGGACGTTCCTTACGCTGTCGGACGGCACCGTGATCAGATCCCCGGAGTTTTTCAGACAGGGAGTAAATGAAGTCCGAAAAGCGAACCGTGCCCTAAGCCGTAAAGTGATGGGGAGCAACGGATACGAGCGTGCACTGAAGGCACTGTACCGCAGGCACCAGGACATCGCGAACAGACGCAGGGACTGGTTCTGGAAGCTTAGCCATGAACTCTGTTCAAGGTATTGCGTCATAGCCATAGAGGACCTTAATATCAAGGGTATGGCGAAGCTCTGGGGACGCAAGGTCCACGACTATGCGTTTTCTGAGTTTGTGGAAATCCTGGAGTGGTGCGCCCGAAAGTACGGGACCAGGGTCATCAGGATTGGACGGTACTGCCCGTCATCCCAGACCTGCTCCGCATGCGGACATGTGTGGCCGGGTACCAGGGACCTCAGTGTCCGTGAATGGACATGCCCGGAGTGCGGTGTAACGCACGACAGGGACGTGAATGCTGCGGTGAACATTCTCGCCGAAGCGAAGCGTATCATGAACCGAATGGAACAGGCGAAGAACGCCTGAACCATAAGGCGAGGCCGGACGGGTCTCGCGGGCCAGAGACTGTGTAAGACATCCTTCGGGATGCAGCCGTCGTTACCATGGCCGGATTCCCATGGGCTTGCCCGTGGGAGTACGTCAAGTTTCAGTTGGAGTCGTTGCACTGATAAAGCTTTCAACGGTGATCAGGGCTGGAAGAATGGTGTCATTTCACTCTGTCCTGAACAAACTCACTGGATTCGTGCTCTTTCTGTTCCCGCTTACTGTTGGAAGAGTGGACATCTCAATCAGTGCGGCAGTCATCACGGTTATTGCCCTTGCTGCCGCACTTCATGAAGCTTATTCAGTTGTACACGCTGAGAATGTCGTTAAGATATGAGAGGTACTTTTCCCTGTAGCTTTCAGGCCCCAGGATCCTGACGGAGCTTCCGCACTGGAAAATCTTCATCATCAGTTCGATGGAGTTTTCCGCCTCAAATGTGCATGTAAGACGCCCGTTCTCGCCCTTTGCGATGGAGATGTCACCGTGGACGATGTCGCGGAACGCATTAAGTGCGGATTTTTCCTGAAGCTCCAGCTTTAGGGGTACCATGTCTATGGCATCATATTTTTCTTCCCTGCTGCTGTCCATCTTAAAGGGTTTCAGGTTATCGGGAATGGTATAGGTCTCATCCAGCAGTGTGGCACTTACGATCTTGGTGATGTCAATCGTTATGATTTCCTTGGTGTGCCTGAGTCGTCCCGTCACGGTTATGGGCTGTCTGTTCCTGTTCTCTTCTCTGAAGCCTATGAAGTAGGGGGCAAGCTCTATCTCATCGGAGTCAGCAAGGGAGATCCTGACGATACGGCCTGTTACCCAGGCATCGATGAGAACCTCGAGGATTGTATTGTACTGGGAGTTCGCACTCCTGTTCTTCTGTACTTCCTGATCGATCTTCTCAGCGACAAGAAGCATGTTGTCACTGATCTTGGGAGCATAGGAGCGCATATTCATTGCAATCTTTCTGAGGCCTGATGCAAGGTGGGGAGACTGGATTTCACTGTTGTTTATGAGAACCTCGGCACTGAGGTTGAAGGCAAGGGATTCATAGATTGAGAGCGCTATGTTCTCATCCTCCTCCTTCTGCCTTATCTTGATGAGATTGTTCTCCTCATATACATCGATATGTTCGGAAAGATCCTCCACATATCGGGATATCGTTGATCTGTGGACTCCAAGTCTTCTTGCGATTTCCGCCCTTCTCAGTCCTTCCGGATGGGACCTGAGCAGAAGTTCCAGCTGTGCAACTCTTTCTCCTTTCATTTTTAAATACTCCTGTTGCTTGAAGAAAGTATAGCATAATTTCCCATAGCCACAACAGCTGTTCTATTTTGTTGCAAAAAAACCATCTAAAAATTACACTTTCCCTATGAACGAAGAACTTGAGAGGGTAGAGATAAAGGTTTCCTACCTGGAAGCACAGGTAGCTGAGCTCAATGAAGTGATCATAGAGCAGCAGAAGAGCATCGATTCACTGACACTCAAACTGCTCCAGGCAGAAAAGAAGATCGAGGATCTGATCGAGGAAGTAGGCTCCCCGACAAGACCTAACAGGAAGCCGCCTCACTATTAAAAACCCGGACTGAATTATCATGGCCGGAGATGGGATTATTTATCAGAAGCTGTTCCTGGGTTTCCATTCGGTGAGGGCATCGAAGACATCTTCCCTTGAGCCGTCATCCTTTATGCGCTCTATTCTGAAATAGAGTTCAGGATTTTCCTTCTCAAAGCCGTTTTCATCCTCTGCAAACACCGTGACCGTCAGATGATCCTTTCTGTATGTCTGCCTTATCCAGCGGACATCCACAAGGGAGGGCTTATATGCGTCCATAAACGATGCGGGAAGCGCTTCAAGTATCCAGTTGGTGTAGGAAACGTTGTTCACATGGTGGTTCACGTCGGTATCCAGATAGTGGATTACGGGTTCGTAAACGGCCAATACCTTATCGCACGATTCAATCTTCTCCTGATTGTTCGGAAGCGTTGCATCCATCTGGAGTTCCTTGGGGGGAAGGATGAGTGCATCAGTTACTTCCTTCGGCCTCAGTGGACGTCCCTTGACCGTGTCGATTATAGCCCACTTTGTATTGGTGAAGAACACGGGCTTTCCGTCCTTCCTGTTGAAGGCCCTGACTATTCTGGGACAGTTGAGGCCCACCGGATCCTGGGGCCAGGTTTCCACATCAAGCACATCCTGCCACCAGCCGTAGTGGTAAATCTCCATCCTCGATCTGGCTATGACCCAGGTCTTGCCTGCCTTCTGCAGGTCGCTGATACCCACGCCCCTGTAGTTGGCATGGAGTCCTGCCACCTCCTGTACCAGCTCCTGATAAAGGGAGAGCCTGGTGTTGTAAAAAGAGTCCGTGTCCGATGACATCACCGTGTAAGCATAGTGTCCGATGTTGTTCTCGTCTATTGAAAATTCCATGTTATTCAGCCTCATA
Organism: Spirochaetales bacterium; assembly: GCA_022788185.1. Taxonomy (GTDB): domain Bacteria; phylum Spirochaetota; class Spirochaetia; order Sphaerochaetales; family Sphaerochaetaceae; genus Bullifex. Next base: position 3,358 of record JALEVV010000084.1, read on the forward strand.
GAAACGGACCATGGAGCGTCCGTATTTGCGTTCGTCCTTAAATATAAGACCTTCGATCCTTTCCGGCCACAGCTTTTTTTCTTCTTCCGGGTAGTGGATGATGAAAAGGCCATGCTCCTTAAGAATGCCCTTTTTCGCGATCCTTTCCGCAAGGGCTACCTTGCCTTCCATGTTGAATGGAGGATCGGCATAGATGATGTCATAGCGCATTACGGAGGTCATGATGTATCTCATGGCATCCATCATGTAGAGGTGCTTTTCCTCCTCCACGAAGGAGAGGTTTTTCTCGATGGTTTCCTTCTTGCCCCTGTCCATCTCCACCAGATGGATGGGCTCAGCCCCTCTGGAGGCTGCCTCAATGGCTACACAGCCGCTTCCTGAAAAGAGATCGAGAAACGAGCACCCTGAAAGATCACCGAGGATCGAGAAGAGGGACTCCCTCATCCTGTCCATTGCGGGTCTTATGACTCCCGGTGGACATACAACGTTTCTTCTGCAGTATTTTCCGCCTGTTATTCTCATGTGTTATCGTATCCTTTGCTGATAAGGAGTCTCAGCATGTAGTTCTCCGTGCTGATGAGCCCCCTGTCCTTCGCTATTATTTCCATTGCTTCCTTCTTGGCGATCTCGATCAGGTCGAGGTCGTTCACGAGGGAAGCATACCTGAGTCTGAGGAAGCCCGACTGGCGGGAACCGGCCATCTCGCCGGGACCTCTTATCTCAAGGTCCTTCTCAGCGATGTAGAAGCCGTCCGTGCTCTCCTTCATGACCCTGAGCCTTGCCTTTCCGTCCTCACTGAGCGAATCGGAGTAGACCAGGAAGCAGTAACTCTGAAGGGAGCTTCTTCCGACCCTTCCCCTGAGCTGATGGAGGGCTGCAAGACCGAACCGCTCCGCATGCTCTATGATGATGCATGTGGCCTTCGGTATGTCTATTCCCACCTCAATGACCGATGTGGCCACCAGATAGCTTATCTCACCCTTTCGGAAGGAGGTGAGTATCCTGATTTTGTCTTCCTCGCTTATCTTTGAATGGATGAGGGCGGACGGTACGTCGGGGTACTCCTTCTTCAGGTACTCGAACATGTTGGTCACGTCCCTAAGGCCGCTTTCCCCCTCATCCTCAATTCTCGGATAGACGAAGTATGCCTGATGCCCCCGTTTGAATTCAACACCCACCGTCTGGTACATCTTCTGTCTGTTCTCTTCCTTCACCAGATAGGTTATGATGCTTTTCCTGCCCTGGGGCATCGTGTGGATCGAGGATACCTGGAGGTCCCCGAACATGGTGAGGGCCAGTGTGCGTGGGATTGGGGTTGCGGTCATCAGCAGCAGATGGGGAATGTCTCCCTTTCCGGTGAGGGCCAGTCTCTGCTCCACACCGAACCGGTGCTGTTCATCTATTATCACGTACTTAAGCTTTCTGAAGACGACATCCTTTGAAAAGAGAGCATGTGTTCCGATTGCGATGTCCACGTCTCCCCGGGCCAGAGCCTCCAGCAGGAGCTTCCTGCCCTTGCCCTTGACGTCTCCCGTGATGAACGCGATCCTGACACCCAGCGGTTCGAGAAGCTCGGCGGCTTTCTCCGCATGCTGACGCGCCAGCAGCTCGGTGGGAGCCATGAATGCCACCTGATATCCCTTACGGATCTCATGGAGGGAGCTGATCCAGGCTATGAGGGTCTTTCCTGAGCCCACATCACCCTGGAGAAGGCGGTTCATCGCCTTCTGATTGTCCAGATCGGATCTTATCTCATCAAGACACTTCAGCTGGTCGGCGGTAAGGGTGAATGGAAGGGATGATATGAGTTTTTCCTCCAGATCGGAGATGCGGCTTTTCACCGTGGCCTTTTCATATCCGCTCTGCCTCATGAGCGCCAGCTCCATCAGTAACAGTTCGGTGAAGGCAAGGGTTTTCCTGCTTGCGCGAACCTCCTCCATGGTCCTGGGGTCATGCATGAGCCTTATCGCACTGTCGGTGTGCATCAGGGAGTACTTATCATAGAGATGGGCGGGAAGTTCATCGTCGAAGGTCAGGTATTTGTTGGAAAGAATCGTCTTTATGTCCTTTCTTATCGATTTCTGCGTTAATGATCCTCCCATGGGGTAGATGGGAATGACTCTCCCGATTCCGGCCTCCTCCTGAGTCCTAAAGACGGAAAAGCTGCTGGACTGCCACTCACCGTTGTAGGTGGAGACGGTGGCATTGATGAACCATACGGAACCGGTGGAAAGGGTTTTCTCAAGGAAGTTCCTGCCGAAGCAGAGGAGGGACAGCTTCGTTCCGGAGAGATCCTTAACGATTATCTTCAGCGTCCGTTCACCCTTCCTGAAACCTCCGAAGTAGGTGTGGGAGACAACTATTATCTTGGTGTTTATTGTGTTGTCTTCCCCTCTTAAGTCTTTTATGGATGTGAGCCTGGTCCGGTCCTCATAGGCGCGGGGAGACAGGGAGAGAAGGTCTGCAAAGGTGCTGACCTGGAGCTTCTCCCTGTAGTCGGCCGCACGGACCTTACCGACTCCGGCAAGGCGCTCAATGGGGGTGGTGAGCTCACACAGCAGCATCAGAAGGGAATCCTCATGGAGAGCATTGCCAGGTATGAGATGAGATAGCTGAGTACGATGTAGAGGACTATCAGGATGGCAAGGGTCGTGACCGCCAGGGTGGTATCACGGACGAGTCTTCTGTTGAAGAACACCTCACGCACCTTCCTCATCAGGGGATCGGCAAGTGCTGCCATACGGGAAAGGGCGAAGGAGCCGGAGAAGGCCGATATCGTCCTAACCACCATGATGATTATCGCAAAGATGAGGAAGATCTGGATTCCGTAGGACCAGACGTACTGGAGCAGCAGGCTGACTACCCAGCCCAGGCGCAGTGTCCCGTAGATCGAGAAGAGCTTCAGAAGGCTCTGGGCCAGTGATAGGACCGCAATGGCAAAAACCGGGGACAGATCCAGAATTCCGACACGGAAGCGGGAGGATCTGAAGAGGTTCAGGAATGGATCGACAAGCCTGGCGAAGTACCAGGTAAGGGAACCCTCCCTGGGAAACGGGTTGACCCAGGAGAGGAAAATCCTGATCCAGATGAAAAAGGAATAGAGGGACAGCACTCTTGCAAGAAAGTCCGCCATGTCCATCAGAAATACGTTCATAAATCACTCCTTACTCAAACCAGGCACTGTTTATGAGGGGGTAGCCTGCGATCTCCCTCTTCAGCTCCTTTGAGTATGCGACCGCATACTCCCTGCCGAAACGGACCTTTTCCTTCCTGTTTTCCCCGAGATAGGCATATACGGGCAGTGGTCCGCCATGGTCTACGAGGTAGCTCTTGAGGTCATTGACGAGCATGTCGAAGCTGTCGCTGACGGCCGCTTCCTCATTTATCTCAACGATAAGGGAGCTTATCGCCTCGGTCTTCAGCTCCGAGGGCTGGCATACCTCCTTGACGACGAACTGGGGATTTGTCGGGTCCTTCCTGTTGTCGAAATATCCTACGAAGCCGTAAATTCCGTCGATGGCGATGCTGTCCTCCATCTTCTCATAGTCCTTGGGGAAGGCAACGGCCTCGAAGGTCCCCTGATAGTTCACGAGCGTGTATGCCGCCATCTTGGCACCAGTCTTCGTCTTGATCGGCTTGATGCCCGTCACCTGACAGATCAGGGATACGTTCCTGTTCACGGGAAGTTCCTGCGGCTTTGAGATGTCCACCCAGACACAGCGCTCGATGTCTTCCTTGAAGTTGTCCAGGGGATGACCTGAGACGTAGAAGCCGAGATACTCCTTTTCCATCTCCAGAAGCTCCCTCTTAGGCCACTCGTCAACGACCTTCATCTCATAGGAGCCGAGGGAAACGTCATCGCCGAAGAGCGAGATCTGGCCATAGGCCGTCGTCTCCCTGGATGATTTTTCATATGCGATGGCATCCTCAAGATTGGCGATGAGGGTTGCCCTGTTGTAGCCTAGGGAGTCGAAGGTGCCTGCCTTGATGAGGGCTTCAATGGCTCTGGAGTTAAGGTCCGCCTGCCTTGAGAGGAAGTCGGAGAAATCCTTATAAGGACCGTTCTTCTCCCTCTCACCGACGATGAGGGCGGTAAGGGCATCACCTACGTTCTTGATTCCCGAAAGACCGTAAACGATATTTCCGTCAACGACGTTGAAGTGCTTGTCCGAGTTGTTGATGTCAGGCGGCATGAGCTTAATGCCCATCGTGTCCGCAAGGGCCAGGTACTCCTTGAACTTCTCCGGGTTACCCATTTCATTGGTCAGGTTCGCCGCAAGGAACTCGCTGGGGTAGTTGGCCTTGAGGAAGGCTGTCTGGTAGGCAACGATGGAGTAGGCCACCGCATGAGATTTGTTGAAGCCGTACTGGGCGAAGGGTTCGAGCATCTCGAAGATCTCCTTCGCATGCTGGGGATCACGTCCGAGCTTTTCGGCTCCGGCCATGAACTTGACCTTCTCCTCTGCCAGCTTCTCAACCTTCTTCTTACCCATGATACGGCGGAGGATGTCGGCCTGACCGAGCGTGTACCCCGCTATGATCTGGGCAACCTGCATTACCTGCTCCTGATAGACGATTACCCCGTAGGTGGTCTTCAGGATCGGTTCGAGCTCCGGGTCCGCATATTCGATCTCCTGAAGTCCGTTCTTACATGCGACGTAACGGTCGATGTACTGCATCGGGCCCGGGCGGTAGAGTGCGTTCAGTGCGACCAGATCCTCTATGTTGTTGGGCTGTGCGTCCTTGAGGATCTTCTGCATGCCTGCCGATTCAAACTGGAAGACACACGCACTGTCACCCCGCTTGAGCATGTCGAAGGTGTTTTTATCAAGCTCATCGATTTTGTTGATGTCAAAGTCCGGATTCTTCTTGTGGATGAGGTCAACCGTATGCTTGATGAGCGTAAGGGTCTTCAGCCCCAGGAAGTCCATCTTTACCAGGCCGCACTCCTCGATCTGGTCCATGGTGTACTGGGTAGCGACGGAGTGGGACTTGGGATCGTAGCTTAAGGGCACGTAGTCTATGAGCGGGGTCTTGCCTATGACGACACCGGCGGCGTGGAGGGAGGTGTGGCGGTTTCCGCCTTCCAGGATTTCCGCAACCTGGAAAAGCTCCTCATATACACCGCCCCTGTCCCTGATGGCCTGGAGCTTAGGCTCCGCATCGAGGGCCTTTTTAATCGTCATCTTCGGCTCATCGGGAATGAGCTTACAGATCTGGTTACTCTCATCGTACGGAATGTCCAGGGCCCTGGCACAGTCCTTGACGACGGCCTTTGCCTTCAGGGTTCCGAAGGTACAGATCTGGCCTACCCGGTCCTTGCCGTAGTGCTCGGTAACATACTGGATTACCTCACCTCTTCTTTCGAAGCAGAAGTCGATATCGAAATCAGGCATCGATACGCGTTCGGGGTTGAGGAACCTCTCGAAGAGGAGGTTGTACTTGATCGGGTCGACATCCGTGATCGTGATGGAGTATGCGACCAGGGAGCCGGCTCCGGAACCACGTCCCGGTCCTACCGGGATGTCGTGCATCTTCGCCCAGTGGATGTAGTCGCGGACGATGAGGAAGTAGCCCTGGAAGTCCATTGTCAGTATGATGTTCAGCTCGTAATCCAGTCTTTCCTTCAGGGCAGGGGTGACCTCGCCGTATCTTTCCTTACAACCTTCATAGGAGAGCCATACCAGGTACTCCTTCGTGTCCTTGAATCCTTCCGGGATCTCGTACTCGGGAAGAAGCGGGCCGGGGAATTTGATGTCGATGTTCACCCTTTCAGCCAGCTTCACCGTATTCTCCAGTGCCTCCGGGCACCAGGAGAAGAGCTCTGCCATTTCCGCTTCCGTCTTGAAGTAGAACTGATCGTTGGGGAAGCGCATGCGCTTCTCATCCTGCTTCTTCGAGCCCGTTCCGATACATAGGAGGACGTCCTGTGCATTGGCATCTGACCTGTTGATGTAGTGGATGTCGTTGGTGCAGACCAGGGGAATGTCCAGCTCCTTTGCCAGCTTATACAGCATGGGATTGGTCTTCTTCTGTTCGGGCAGGCCATGGTCCTGCATCTCCAGGTAGTACCTGTCTCCGAAGATGTCCTTGAACCAGAGTGCGCGCTGCTTTGCCATCTCATACTGGTCGTTCATCAGAAGCTGGAGGATTTCACCTGCCAGACAGGCAGAGAGACAGATGAGGTCCTCACTGTGGCTCTTCAGCACCTCGTCATCGATCCTGGGCTTGTAGTAGTAACCTTCCGTGAATGCGATCGTGTTGAGCTCCATGAGATGGTGGTAGCCCCTATCATTCATTGCCAGCAGGACAAGGTGATAGTATCTGTTGCCCTCGGAGGCGGGTCTCTGGTCCTTCCTGTCCCTGGGGTTCACGTAGAACTCGCAGCCGATGATGGGCTTGATGCCTGCAGCCTTGCATGCCTTGTAAAAGCGCAGTGCACCGTACATGTTTCCATGGTCGGTGATGGCAAGGGCCTTCATGCCCTCTGCCTTTGCCTTCTCCACGTACTTCGCTATTGGGGCCGCTCCGTCGAGAAGTGAGTAGTCTGTATGGTTATGGAGGTGGACAAAGTTCGCCTCCCTGATCGGTGTTTCTTCCATATGGGAAATGATAACACAGAAAACGGGGGTGGAAAAGAGAAGGGGCACGGGAGCTTCCCGTGCCCTTAAAGCATGTCAGCAAAATGGATTAGAGCGGTGATATGCTCTTCTGGTTAAGTTCGTCTATGAGGTTTGAAAGCATGCCTCTCAGCCTTACTTCCTGCAGCTGGCTCACGTCTCCCAGGTTCTCCCTGATGTACGTTATTATATAGGAGTAGAACGAAGAGATATGGCTCTCGCTGCATGGGAACTGGAGGGATGAGAAGATGTTGTCTATATCCCTGCTCTGGCAGAAGCCCTTGTCCGGGAAGGTTATGATGAGCTTCCCGGAGGATATGCTGTTCTGTTCCATCTTTGCAACAGCCGCAAGGCTCACGGAGCTGGATGCATCGGTCAGCGGGGAGCCTACACTCCTGAAGTACTGATAGTCGAACTGCTGGATCGGGATCCTGATCTTGGTCATGAGGGCATTCTGGGGAAGGGACAGCTTTCCGTTCTTGTCGAAGACCCTGGACATGGGGAACCACTTGGTGTGGATCCTTTTCTTCGGATACCTGATTTCAGCCGTGGAATCAAGGAGCATGAGGGCTGAGGCTATGCTCGTCCTGAAGGAGGGCGTGCATATGGAGCCTCCGATGGTGATGCTGTCCCTGATGAGCGGGGTGGCAGTGCTTTCAAGGGCCTGGATGAGGATCTTGGGAAGCAGCAATGCGCCTACCGATTCGATTTTGCTCAGGGACACCATGCTTCCGAATTCGGCAAAGCGGTCATTTCTGAGAAAGTGCTTCAGCTCCTCAATCCTTCCCAGCGAGATGATCTCGACATTGGCCGAGGCGGAGGGGTAGAAGCCGCGCTGGCTCATGATGTATGTGCCGCCTGCCCAGAGGTAGGTGATGTTGTCCTTATAGCTCATGATGGTGTTGGTGTATTCCGCCAGATTCTGCGGCTCATGCACATTGGGGCTTCTAAGTTCTGCGTACATGTCTCTTCCTCCTGTTCACGAGTGCGGCATTGACGGTTTCCAGAAAACCCGTGCTGTCCACACAGTGGCACTTTATGAGGGTGCTCTCCTGCAGGATCTCCTCCGTGTCGATGGCAAAATCATTGTTCTCATAACGTCTGAGGATGCTCTCTATCAGAAGGGTCTGGGCTCCGAAGCAGTTCTGACAGGGAGTGAACCCGGTACTTGCATAGGCCTTCTCTATGTCCCTGTAGTCACGGGAACGGACAAAGCCGTCAAAGGTGGTTATTATCGCATCCTTGGCGCGGAATGCGGGGATGAGGCATGACAGGACCACCTGGTCATTGAATATGACGAGGCATTTGCCGCAGTGCTTTCCCCCGCAGTGGGTCTTCAGGGACGGTACGTCACAGCTTTCCATGAGGATCAGGGAAAGGGGTTTGATGGAGTTCACGGTCAGTGACAGCGCCTTTCCGTCCACATTGCATTCTATCCTCAAGCTTTTCCTCCTAGTTCTTCTTCAGTGAGTTCTGTATCACTTCGCAGGTGATCGGGAAGGATACGTTCTTAAGACGCGGCACGCTCTGAAGCACTGCCGCACCGAAGGCTGACCTGACGCAGCCTGAGACCGCCGAGGACACGCTGGCAATGTTGTACGTGTTGTCGCTTTCGACGGAAATGTTGAGACAGAACGGTCTCACCGGATCGGTTGACAGGACCGCACCCGATTCCTGAAGTGCCATCAGGGCCGCTTGCCTTATCCTCGATCTTACTTCCTTCAGGTCATAGATGGTTCCCAGCCTGACATTGACCCAGGCCTCCTGGACGACAGGCATGAAGCTGATTTTGTCGACCCTGACCTCGACGACGGCGGCAACGGTTCCGCCGGTATCGAACTCACAGGGGTTGAGCATGTCATCTATGTCCACCGTCACCGTGACTGGAGGAGGTGTTTTCTTTATCTTCGAGGACAGTCTCCTGCATGCCGGGATGACCTGTCGGGTAAGCTGCCCCAGGGAACGGGCGAGCACGTCCGGCCCGCTGTCCACGCTGGACCTGCCGTACCCCTTTATGATCACATCAGATCCGGCGAACTGGGCTTCCGAGTTGATGAGCTTCTTAAGTATGTCGGAAACGTTTCCCTTGATGTTCAGGGAAGTGGACAGCTCCACGTTCTGCGACACGGTGAAGGTGAGGGCGGCATTGAAATCCTCAGTCCTTGCAAAGGTCGTTGAAAACCCTGAGATGCCGAAGCCCGAGGCCATGCCGATGCCCCTGGAGAAGGGGATGAGGGACATCGATCCCCTCTGGTTCTCATAGGATGACCATTTGCGGGCGAAGTTGCTGTCGGTGGCAGCCTTCTCGCAGAGCCGCAGCTGTACCGACGTGTCCAGGGAGGGCAGGTAGTCGGTGAATTTCCTCTTGCCCACGGCAAACTGCTTTTTCCAGGCTATGGGAGTGAGCCCTGCCGCCGAGGCAATGCGGGACATCTGGAGTTCCGATGAGGTCATGGCATCGCTGTATCCCATGTTCCTGCAGAACACGGAGGGAGGATTGCTGCTCTGAACCGTCCTGACGGTTGCCCTGAAGTATCCGACCGGATATGAGGGGATGAGTCCCGTGAGCGCCTGCCGCCTGAACTCTGTCGGGCAGAACATGCATGCTCCCAGATCGGCAGTGAGATATGCCTCCTCCCCGACAGGCTTTCCGTCCTCGGTTATGTAGGTGGAGTGCTTTACCGTAACCGTGGGTGAGGCGGCCCAGACAGGACTCCTGAGCTCCACGTTGGACTGGATTATCATGGCGGCGTTTGCGGCGATGCATGAAAACAGTGCGGGAACGATGAGGTATTCATCCTCATCGGCAGAGTATGCGGTGGGGTGTATCATCACCGGAATATCGCTCCTGCCCAGGGAGGAGACGACGTTTTTCCTCACCGCTTCAGGCCACTGGGTAGGGACGTTGACGTGAACGGCATCCTTTTCGATCCACACCGGGATCGTCATCAGGGAGTCATTGCAGGTAAGCGTGCACTGTGTCCGGTACTCCGATTCGACCTTCCTGAGGCTTCCGGCCCTTATGTCGTCACTCTCACCCCAGATAAGGGTATCTGTGTCGCTGGGAGCCGAGTTGTCGTAAATCTTCGTTCCCCTGACCGATTCATCATATTCGATGACCGTCTCACGGGCTGCCAGTGAGACCGCCTCATAGTCGGGGCCGAAGATGGCCAGGATTGGCTGCCCCCTGAACAGTACATTGTCATCTGCCAGAATCGGCATTGTTCCGTCAAGCATGGAAAACACGTTTTCCCCGAGGAGATCCGAGGCACGGAGTACCGTGAACCTCTTGTCCAGGTCAGGAAGCTTCACTGCCCTGATGCGTGCATTGTCAACGGTGCTGCAAAGCACGGTTCCGAAGATATTCATGACGTTCTGACTGCTTTTTGATCTCTCTGCCATGGGCTTAGAATACCATAATTTGCAAAACGATTACACACGTAATTGCATCCCCGTCCGGTGTTGTTGCATGTTTGTGATTTCATTAGAATGGGGGTATGGATATCAGAGAAAAGATGGAAAGCCTGGCTGCCGAGCTGCTGCGGTATCAGGAAGCATATTACGTACAGGGAAAGAGCCTCATAAGCGATGTGGAATATGACGGACTCTTCGATGAACTCTCACGCCTTGAGAGGGAGCACCCTGAGTTCGCGGACCCGAACAGTCCCACCCAGCGGGTAGGTTCTGACCTCACTTCGGATTTCCCCGAAGTGAAACACACCATACCGGTGCTTTCACTGGATAAGGCATACTCCGTCGAGGAGGTCCTTGCATTCATGTCCAGGTGTGAGGAGAAGGGTAAGGAGCATCTTTCCTTCGTCGAGGAAGAGAAGATCGACGGAATATCCATGGTACTTTACTATGAGGACGGAAGTCTGGTCCGTGCCGTCACCCGCGGCAACGGGGCGGTGGGCAATGACGTTACGGCAAATATCAGGACGATCAGTCAGGTTCCCCTCAGGCTTAAGGAGAAGGTCACTCTGGTGGTCAGGGGCGAGGTGTACCTCGCCAAGGAGGACTTCCTGAAGTTCAGGGATCTGGACGGAGCGGCCAATCCCAGGAATCTGGCGGCCGGAAGCGTAAGGAGACAGAAGAGCAGCGAGACCGCAGCGGTTCCCCTGCAGATCTTCGTTTATGAGGGTTTCTGGGAGAATAAGGAAGAGACACCCGAGGACCACATAGCGATACTGGCGAAGCTGAAGGCCCTCGGCTTCAGGATCAATCCCCATCTGGCGCTGTTTTCTTCCTCCCGGGAAAAAAGTGAGAAAAGACTTGAGGCGGCCGGGCTCGAAGGCCGGGGATATGAGTTTGACGACCTCGGCTCCTATATCAGGGAAGTTACCGAGAAGCGTTCATCCCTTCCCTACGAGATCGACGGCATGGTCACGAAGATCAACGAGCTGGATGTGAGGGAGGAGTTCGGATACACCGAGCACCATCCCCGCTGGGCCATCGCATATAAGTTCGAGTCTCCCCAGGCGGAGACCACAATAGAGGGTATAACGATACAGGTGGGAAGAACCGGCAGGATCACGCCGGTTGCGGAGCTTTCTCCCGTCGCCCTGGGCGGTTCCACGGTCAGGAGGGCAACGCTCCATAACCAGGAGTACATAGATGACCTGGAGATCGCGATCGGGGACCGGGTCTCCGTCGTGAAGAGAGGTGATGTGATTCCTGCCGTTGAGCAGGTGCTTGAGAAGAACGAAACGGGGAATACGACCTACCGGATCCCGTCCTGCTGTCCCTGCTGCGGCACGGAGCTTACGGCAAAGGGAGCCCATCTCTACTGTCCGAATCCGGAGTGTCCCGATCAGGTGCTGGGCCGCATAACCTTCTTCGCGTCCCGGGAGTGCATGGACATGGAGTCCTTCGGCCCCAAGGCCGTGGAGCTGCTGGTCTCAAACGGGTTCGTGAAGGACATCCCCGATCTCTACACCTTCGACTATGCCACGCTGCTTGACCGGGGTATAAAGGGTGTGGGGGAAAAGACAGTCACCCAGTTCAGGCTTGCGGTGGAGGAGAGCAGGAAGCGGCCCTTCAGTGCGGTCCTTACCTCCCTGGGCATTCCGGAAGTGGGCAAAAAGGGTGCCGAAATCCTCATTAAGGGAGGCTTTGACGACATCGACAAGCTGATTTCCGCCGCCCGGGCAGGGGATGCGGCCGCATTCACGGCAATTCCCCAGATAGGCCCCCAGACGGCAGCCCTCATCATTAACGCATTAAATGACAAAGTTTTACTTGAGCGTATTGAAAAACTGAAGTCAGCTGGGCTACAATTCCACGAAAATCGCGGGGAAAACTCACTGGATCAGATCTTCTCAGGTCAGGTCTGGTGCGCGACAGGCTCTTTCGAGCACTTCAATCCCAGATCGCTGGCCCTGGCCGAGATCGAGAAGAGGGGTGGAAGGACCACCTCTTCCGTCACCGGCAAGACCACTCATCTGCTTCTTGGTAAAGGAGGGGGCAGTAAGCGGCAGACGGCAGAAAAGCTGGGAGTGAAACTGGTAAGTGAGGAAGAATTCCTTGAGATGATCAGCAAAGGTGAGGTGATTACGGAGAGCGGACACGATGAAAACGGTCAGCTTTCACTCTTCTGATACCGGAGGCCGCAAATGAACGAACTTGCAAAGGAACTGAATGACACCCTGTCATCATGTGCAGTATCAGCCTTTCTCTCGGAAAAAGGCAGAAACCTTTATTTCCCGAAAGGCATCGTTGCCCAGTCCCAGGAGGCTGGCGAAAAGGCAAAGCAGTATAATGCAACTGTAGGACTTGCCAAGAGCAAAGGGGTGCCGATGCATCTTTCGGACATCCAGTCATATTTCAGGGAAGGGACCCTTACGCCGGCTGAAATCTTCAGCTATGCACCGGGTGGCGGAGATAAGGAACTGAGGGCTATCTGGAAGAAGGAAATGATCAGGAAGAATCCGTCGCTGGAGGGAAAGCTCTTCTCAGAGCCCCTGGTGACTGGAGGCCTCACCCATACCATCAGCATGATCGCGACCATGTTCTTCGACAAGGGTGATGAACTCATCCTTCCCGATCTCTACTGGGACAACTACGAACTGATCTTCAGGGACAGCACCGGCTGTGAGATTAAGGAATTCAGATTCTTCAGGGACGGAGGACTGAACATCGAGGGGCTTAAGAAGTGCATGTATGAGACAAAGGGAGACACGGTCCGTGTCCTGCTCAACTTCCCCAACAACCCCACGGGATACACACCCACTTCCGCCGAGATGGATGAGCTGGCCGCCGCATTCCTGGAGGTTGCCGAGTCAGGAAAGAAGATCCTTGTCTTAAGTGATGATGCTTACTTCGGTCTTTTCTTCGAGAAGGAGACCGCAACCGAGTCCCTCTTCTCAAAGCTTGTCGACCTTCACGAGAACATCTTCGCCATAAAGGGAGATGCCGCAACCAAGGAAGAGATGGTCTGGGGCTTCAGGATCGGCTTCATCACCTATGGCGGCAAAGGCCTCAGGAAGGAGCACCTCGATGCCCTGACCAAGAAGACCCTCGGTGCCATCAGATGTTCGGTATCCAACTGTGACAGGGTGGGACAGTCCCTGCTCCTCCATGCCATAAAGGAAGGAAAGAACTATCTGGCAGACAAGGAAAAAACCTTTACTGAGATGGAAGCGCGTTATAAAGTTATAAGGGAAGTCCTCAGGGATTATGAAGGATCCTCCCTGCTGAAGCCCTATCCCTTCAACTCGGGATATTTCATGGCTTTCGATACGCTCGGACACAGCGCGGAGGCGCTCAGGGTCTATCTTCTGGATAAATATCAGGTCGGTACGATCAACATCCAGGACAGGACGCTGCGTGTGGCTTACTGCTCCGTCGAGAAGGAGCAGCTTGCCGACCTTGTTGCGATAATCTTCAGGGCTGCCGGGGAGTTATGGAGTTAAAGACAAAGATCTACCTCGTTGATGAGGAAGACGACAAATTCATGGGTATCGGGGTTCTGTGGCTTCTGCAGGAAGTCGCCGGAACCCAGTCGCTGAACAAGGCGGCTGCCAATCTCGGTATTTCCTATACCAAGGCATTCAATATGGTGAAAAACCTGGAGAAGGCCCTGGGAAAGGAGGTCCTTCTGAGAAAGAAGGGCGGAAGTACCCGTGAAGGTGCGACCCTCACCGATTTCGGGTCTGACTTTCTGGCACTCTATGATGAGTTTCAGAAGAGTGCGAAGAAAAGCATGGAGGCTCCCTACAGGGAGTTCTGTGACAGGCTTGCTGATTTAATGAAGGAGTGAAGCTATGGGAAACACAATGTTCGATTTCGACATTGAGACTTTGGGAGCTGCCAAGATAAGCTCTCCGATCAGGATGAGCAGGGATGGCGGTGACGGCATGGCCGATTACGTCCGTGACGATGACAGGGTACTGTACTCCGTCCAGACCACTGAGAAGAACGGCAGGAGGGAGCCCCTGCTGGAGGATACGATGGAGGAAGCGGGTCCACGTGAGAAGATCTACTTCAACCCCTCCCACGTCCATGCGGCCATCTGTACCTGCGGCGGTATCTGCCCGGGTCTCAACAACGTCATCAGGGCCGTCGTAAGATGCTTCTGGTACCGCTATGGCGTGAGAAGGATCTCCGGCATCCAGTATGGTTATCTCGGCCTTCTGGAGAACTCTCCCTGGCCCCTCATTCCCCTTGATCCCGATGTGGTTGACGACATCCAGGAAAAGGGCGGCACGATCCTCGGATCTGCCCGCGGAGGCGGCAAGCAGGTTGAGGAAATCGTCGATTCCCTTGAAAGGCTCAACATCAACATTCTCATAACCATCGGCGGTGACGGCACGCTCCGCGGTGCCTACGACATCGGCGAGGAAATCAAGAGGAGAAACCTCAAGATCGCAGTCGTGGGAGTGCCCAAGACGATCGACAACGACCTCAGTTTCATCGACTCATCCTTCGGCTTCGATACGGCGGTCGCATCCGCAGTACCCTCCGTACGCGGTGCCCACGTCGAGGCAAAGAACTCCATCAACGGCATCGGACTTGTAAAGGTCATGGGACGTGAGTCCGGATACATCGCCGCCCACACCTCCCTGGCACAGAGCGACGTGAACTTCTGCCTCATCCCCGAATCCCCGTTTGACCTGGATGGTCCCAACGGCCTTCTCGAGCACGTGAAGAGAAGAATACTGGAGCGCGGACATGCGGTCATCCTTGTTGCCGAGGGTGCCGGTCAGGAGTTCGCTCCTCCCACGGGTGAGACCGATGCCTCAGGAAACATCAAGTACCACGACATCGGTATCTTCCTTAAGGATAAGCTCAAGGAGTACTTCAGGAATGAGGGAATTCCCACCTCGATCAAGTACATCGACCCCTCATACATCATCCGCTCCGCCCCCGCAAACAGCTATGATTCCATCTACTGTGCCCGCCTCGGCGCCCATGCGGTTCACGCCGCCATGGCAGGAAAGACCCAGTGCCTTGTCAGCCGGGTAAATAACCAGTTCGTTTACCTCCCGATAAAGCAGGCGGTTTCCAAGAGAAGCCATGTCGATATCGAAGGTACCCTCTGGAGGGACGTCCTAGAGAACACGAGACAGCCCTTCTCAATGAAGAACTGAAAAGATGAGGATGCATCATAATGGTGCATCCTTCATTATGCTGTGTTAGAATGACTCCGAAAGGAGTCATTTCTGTTTATGTTTACAAGAATATCGGAAAAGGCTTCGGGCGTACTCGCCCCGAGGCCGGTAAGCGTAAAGGACAGGAAGGGTACGTTCACCTTCTCCCAGGACACGCTCATGTACGTCAATCCCCTGTTCGCCGAGGAAGCGGAGACCTTCATCGATCTTCTGCTGGAGGACCTGCCCTATGAGGAAAAGGGTGCGGGGGAAAACGAGCTGTACATAAATAAAAGAAAGGGTATTAAGGGATACAGACTGTCGATAACGCCTGAGAAGGCCGAAGTTGCCGCAGAGGACGGCGTAAGTATTTTCCAGGGTCTTGAAACCCTCAGGTCCCTGTTGCTCACATACGGGCATACAGTGCCCTGCTGTGTCATCAGCGATTACCCCAAAACCGAATACAGGGGTTTCATGCTCGATGTGGCAAGGCACTTCGTCACCATAAGGGAGATAAAGAAGCTGCTGAAGGCCGCATCGCTGCTGCACCTCAACTACTTTCACTGGCATCTTACCGATGACCAGGGCTGGCGCTTCCCGCTCTCCTTTGACCCTAAGGTCAATGAGGAGTCCTCGGTCCGTCCCGCAAAGGATTACCAGGAGGAGAGGACAGAGGGAGG
Organism: Spirochaetales bacterium; assembly: GCA_022788185.1. GTDB lineage: Bacteria > Spirochaetota > Spirochaetia > Sphaerochaetales > Sphaerochaetaceae > Bullifex. Next base: position 19,246 of record JALEVV010000084.1, read on the forward strand.
CATTTACACCAGGGCGGAGCTGGAGGAGGTCGTCTCCTATGCATCCCGCCTCCACATCACGATAGTGCCGGAAATCGAAACTCCGGGTCATGCGATGGCACTGCTCCATGCCCACCCCGAATTCGGGTGCACGGGAGGACCCTATGAGGTTCCGACCACAGGAGGCATCTTCTCTGACGTGCTCTGTGTGGGAAATGATGAGGTTCTTTCCTTCTTCAGGAAGGTGTTTGCCGAGGTTGCTGAAATTTTCCCCGGTCCGTACATCCACATGGGAGGCGATGAGTGTCCTCACACTGCATATGAGACATGCCCGAAATGCCAGCAGAGGATAAGGGACAACGGACTTAAGGATGTCCGTGAGCTTCAGAGCTGGATGACCGTTCAGATCGCAAAAATCATCACTGAGCTGGGACGGATACCGGTGGGCTGGGATGAGGTGCTGGAGAACACCGATACCATGGGACTTCCCCCTGAGGTTGTGGTAATGAGCTGGAGGGGCAGTCAGGGCGGCATAGAAGCCGCAAAGCGCGGTCACCGGTTCATAATGTCACCGTCCGTCGAGGGTGTCTACTATGATTACCGTTACGACAGGGAAGATCCGGATGAGCACGGCCAGTACTGGGGTGAGGCTTCGGTCAGGGCCAGCTATGATTTCGAACCGGTGAAGCCGGAGATGGGAGAGCATGGGGATCTGGTGCTCGGAGGACAGGGTAACCTCTGGACCGAGCGTGTTGATTTCGGCCGTGATGCCGAAGCGCTCCTCTTCCCGCGTCTCGTGGCCCTTGCCGAGTCCCTCTGGAGCGGGGAAAAGGACTGGGAAAGCTTCAGGGCCCGGCGCGGTGCCATAGAGAAGAGACTCTCCAGCCAGGATGTGATGTTCTGGTCAGGCGAGTGGAAATCAATCACCCACGGGGCAGAGCCCCGGGGTTTGGCGGACAGCCGGACCCTGATTGATTAGCCCCAGTGCCTCGTGCACTACGTTACGCCGGAATATACAGGCACCGCGGGACGAGTGTCCTAATCCCGCGCTCTGCGGTCCGAGGTTAAACAGTCCCGATGGGTAGGGACAGTGCCCAGGACACCAAACCCGGCGATAACATCGGCGAAGGACTACGGGGAGCGAGACCCCGTCACTGCAGCGGAAGCAGGCCTTAA
>JALEVV010000020.1 GCA_022788185.1 Spirochaetales bacterium
GTCGATCTCATAGCTGGACATGGCAAAGCTCTTGTCCTCCCTGCGGGCATGGATCTTGAAGGATTCATCTCCCCTGAGACCTGCCTTCTTTATGAGGTACAGTGCCCTTTCCTTTATTCTTTCGATGTCCTTCTCACATACCACGGCTTCGGCGTAGCCTGCCATGCCGAAGGTGGTTGAGAACGCCTGTTCGATTACTTCATCGGGACAGTCCTCATCGATGTAGAAGAAGATTCTGCCCTTCTGCTTCACCACATTTGAGTGGTAGGGGCGGAGCTTGTCCTTTATGTTGTGTCTCAGTCTGTTCTCAAAGAGTGATCTGTTGAGACCCTTCAGCGAGATCTCCCCGAGTTTTATGAGATATAGTTTTTTCACTTCCGAAACTCCTTTACTTTGGTGCATATCAGCTCTGCCAGGGCCAGTGCCTCTTTCTCATCGCTTTCAGGTGAGAAGGATATCCTCACCGTTCCCTTCGCGTCGTTCATTGAGTATCCCAATGCGATTATCACATTCTCGCTCTTGCCCTTTGCGTTGTTGGAGCATGCAGATCCTGAGGATACCGAGTATCCCTCATCGGAGAGCATCCTGGTCAGCACCTCTGAGGGAAGCGGGGTGGTTATGGTGATCACATATCCCGTGATGTCATGGTCGGGGGAAAGGACCTTTATCCCGCATCCTGTGAATATTTCACGGAGCTTTGCGTTGAGAGCGAGAATGTCTTCCCTCTTTTTATAGGTGGCAAGGGCAGTCTCGAAGGCCGCGATCGCGGGAAGATTTTCCGTTCCCCCGCGGACTCCCCGTTCCTGTCCGCCTGCCTTTGCAAGCACCTGAAGCTCCGGCCGTTTGAGGTATAAAAGTCCCACGCCCCTGGGGCCTGAGATCTTGTGGGCTGAGAAGGACGCCCCGTCCACATCGAGAGCCGTAAGGTCGATGTCAAGTTTTCCGAGGGCCTGCACCGAGTCGGAGAAGAAGAAGATCTTCCGTCCCGTCTCCTTTTCCTTTTTCCTCACAACGCCGACCAGGGCCTTTATGTCGTTTATCGTGCCAACGACGTTGTTCACGTACTGGATGGCGACAAGCTTCGTGTCTGGTGTGAGCAGGGATTCAAGCTCTTCAGGCTTCACGAAGCCTCCCTTTGCCTTTACCGTGACGACGTCAAAGCCCTTTTCCTTCAGGATAGGGGTGTAGGAGAGCACGGCCTCATGCTCGATCGCGGAGAAGATGACCCTTCCCGGCCTCTTTGCCCAGAGCAGGGAGGACAGCACCGCTGCTATCGACTCACTTGCTCCGCTGGTGAAGAAGAGGTTCTCACTTTTCGCATGCAGCATGGAGGCGAAATGAGCCCTGGCATCCTCAAGTCTTTTCTTTGCCTTAAGGCCGTCCTTATGCTTTGATGATGGGTTTGCGAAGCACTCCGTGCTCACGCTCACGTATGTCCTTAATGCCTCTTCACTTATCTCAGTGGTTGCGGCATTGTCGAAATAACGATTGTCATGCATGGCTGTCATTTTCAGAGAAAGGGACGTTTTTTTCAAGTAGATCACTTTCAAAGATAATTATTTATGACTAGAATGAATCTCATGGAAAAAGTTTTCAGCGTCACCCTCCAGAACGGAAAGGTGACTAATGTATATTTCAGTCAGGACATTAAGGATTTATCCCATCAGCTGGGTACCTACGGCAATAATGCCCTGTGGGTCTTCGACACCAACACGGCTCCGCTTTTCAGGAATCTGCCCCTGAACAGGGTTGTGCTCGAAAGCGGTGAGAAGAACAAGAACTGGAAGAGCATCGAGAGGATCATCTCAACGGCCCTCGACCTCCGTCTTGCCCGCGACAGCGTCTTCATCGCCTTCGGCGGCGGTGTCGTATGCGACATGACGGCACTTGCCTCCTCGCTTTACATGAGGGGTACGAGACTTGTTCTGGTTCCCACGACCCTGCTTTCGATGGTTGATGCGGCAGTGGGCGGCAAGACCGCCATCGACTATGCCGGTGCGAAGAACCTCATCGGTACATTCCACCCTGCCGAGGATGTCCTCATCGCGGCAGACACTCTCAGAACGCTTTCGGAGAGTGAGTATGTCTCCGGCCTTGGAGAGGTGCTGAAGCATGCGCTGCTCTCGGAAGATACCGAGCTCTATGACTTTCTGGTAAAGAACCGCGATGCGGTGCTCGCCCGTCAGAGGGACGTGCTTTCCCAGATGGTCAGGCTCTCCATTGCGGTTAAGAACAGCTATATCGAAAGGGATCCCGAGGAGAGAAAGGGGATCAGGAGCGCACTCAATCTGGGACATACCTTCGCCCATGCGCTGGAAGCAGTGAACCACTTTACCGGACTCAGCCACGGCAAGGCCGTTGCCTGGGGCTGCGGCAGGGCACTGGACGTGAGCCATGCCCTGGGCCTCATAGATGATGATTTCTACGATAAGGGCGTGAAGCTTTTCGGCATGTATCCCTTCGACATGGCCTACAGGGTCGGAAGGGGGGAGTGGCTTGAGTTCCAGGAAGCCCTTGCCAAGGACAAGAAGCGTATGGCAGGCAGTGTGAAGTTCGTCCTGCTTGAAGGCCAGGGAAAGCCTGTGCTGCGTCCGCTTGACATGAAGACGGTGCAAAGTGCGGTTATCGTAAGTCCCAGAACCAGGTGACAACTCTCCCGCCTAAAGACGGGAGTCTTCCCGCATGGATTTTATAAATTTGCCCAAACCTCCCTTTCTTATTACTTTATTTCCTGAGTAATTACTGAGGGAGGAATTTTTTTTGTTCAGAATATTATTCATGGCACTTTTATGCCTCCTGGTTTCATGCAGCGGTGCCGAGTATCCGGAAAAGCTTACCGAAAGCATTGCCTTCGGGAATGCCGCTAAAGCCGATCCCCAGTGGGAGGCAACGCCTACCTATGACTCATGCACCATCTCGTTTGCTCCCGTTCCGGGAGCCACTTCCTACGTCCTTAAGGTCGGGGAAGGTGTCACCGATGTTATACCGTCCAGGGACTTCTCTTCAGGAAGGCTCAGAAGGGAAGTGAAGGGGCTTGAGAGCGACACAGAGTATACAGTGTCCCTTACCGCAAAGTCGGGAGGCCTCGTGAAGGAGGTGGAAAAGACCTTCACCTTCAGAACCCGTGACATTAAGGAGCTTCCGCCTTCCTATGCCCCTGTTGCATATGTGGAGAAGCGGGGACAAACAACCGCAGAGGTATCGTTCATCCTGGAAAAGGACATGTACTACAGGGCCTGGTGGGTTGATGCAAGCCAGAGTCCCGTATATGTCAGAGAGGAGAGCGGTGTTGCCTCTTCCTCGGGAAAAAGGACAGTCACGATTGAAGGCCTTGCGCAGGATAAAACCTATGAGATCCACATCCAGCATGCATACAGGGATGGTGAGTGGGGCGATGAGAGTACCCTTGTCACGATTCCAGAATACAGCGGGATGGAACCGAATCTTGAGTTCACTCTCTCCGATGACGGCTCATACACTTATTCCGGTGATGTTTCTGATGGCTCAATGCTCTATCTTGTGGACGGTGAGCTTCAGCACTTCATCAAGGCTGACGGGCATCTTCCCTTTACTGAGCTTCCTTCCCTTACGAGAATGGAGTTCTACCTGATTGCCGTTAAGGATAACCAGGTCGAAGCATATTCCAACAGGCAGACGATCCTGACTCCGGTGAAGCCTGAAGTGAGGATTCTTCAGAATGAGATAACGCTCTCTTGGCCTGAAACGGAGGGTGCGGTATACACCGTTACTGCAGAGCCTGTTAAGAGGGCGGAGCGGAGTTATCCTGACTTTGTCATCGGTGATGTTTCATCCGCCGATGGAACATCATCAGTTTCCCTGACGGGACTTGTGAGCCGTACCCCATACGACATCACGGTGAGTGCAAAGCTTAAGGACGGATCGGTATCGGTGTGGAAGGACCAGTTGACCACATCTTCCTATGAGGGCACTTACAGGTACACCGCCGGGGACTATGGAATAAGGTCGGTCTTTGAAGTGAGCGTGAAGGCGCGTGATGAGGGCATCTACCCCTATGAGATTGCAGTAAGTAGCGGGGACAGTGCGTATGACGGAAATGAGCATGTCATCGCGCCTCTGGTAGAGGAAAGCATCACTTCGTACATCAGCTTCAGCAACAGCTCAAAGCCGTATATGAAGGCATATATCTGGAACAATAAGAAGTGGAACACGACTACGATGACGCCATCCTCCTGGAAGCCCAAGAGCGAGAGCGTGACGGGAGACCGGATGGAGTCGCTGGTGCTTTCGAAGGCGCTTTTCATGGAGCTTACCACCGAGACCGTGTTCGAGTTCACGGTAAGGGACGGAAATCCTGTCCTCATCTTCTCCAATAAGGGAATCGGGAAGAACAGTGATTTCGTGAATCTCGGACTCTTTAAGAATCCGCTTGATCCGGTCAATCCCTATGTTTACGTGCTTGAAAGGAGGTAAGGTGTGAAAAAAACATTTGTTTTCATTCTTTTATTTGCAGTGTGCGGAACTCTGTTTGCTTCAGACCTGTTTCTGTCACCGTCACGCCTTGCCGGAGCCGTGATTGACAATCCCTTCACCGTGAGGGTGGAAGGGGATCTCGGGGTGGATGCGGTTAAGTTCCTCGCCGATCCCCTGGCCCTTGATTCCTACTCAGATTCTTCCGTCAGGGTACTGCTTGAAAAGGATCTTGACTTCTGGAAGGCGAACCCTGATGTGGTATCGGCCTTTTCGGAGTTTGATGCCACGTTCCCCGGTTTTTCCGGAAACGATGAGCTTGATAAGGCCATGATCGATTTATACCTGAAGAATACCTTCCTTGCAGAGGATTACGGAAGGGACAGAAGGAGCTTCGTGCTTGCTTCCCTGGCAGGTACCGGGGTGCTTTCTCCCGTCATGGGACCCTCGGAGCCGGTCTTTTCCCTTTCAATGAAGGGTGAGCGCTTTTTGGGAGAGTTCGGATGGAGGTGGTTCTTCTCAGCGGGCTTTGACGGGACCTCATCCTTATTCTCAGAGGAAAACGGGGAGCTCCTGATAAGGGGTGGTGCGACACTGGCCTATGGAAAGGCGGTGAATGACAAACTGTCCTTCGGCATCTCGCTGACGCCCCAGGCACTGGTCAGAAACACTCTCCTGAACTCTTCCATGCTCAACGGACGCCTCAATGCCGATTTCATCTCACTCTTCACTGAGGATTTCCGTTTCGGCTTCAGCCTCAGCGTGAACACCGGGCTTACCTACAGGCTTTCAGATGATTTCTCGCTCACCCTCGACATGAGGAACTTCCCTTCATCATCAAGTTATGTGAGATGGAAGCTTACCGACATGGCCGCCTTTGATTTTAAGTTCTCGGGTGAGAATTCAGTGGGTGCCGGAGTACCCGATTTCGCTTTGACGGGTGTCTGGAAGGATGAACTGAATATGGTGAGCGTAAGTGCCCGGCTGGGTAAAACCGATCTCTGGAACATCTTTGATTTCACCTATGAGAGAGCTCTGGGCGGAGCATCCTCACTTTCCATCTCCCTTGCGGAGAGGAATATCGGTCTTTCATATTCGGCCGGCGGCTTTGAGGCCGGCATTACCTGCGGGCTTGACCGCCTGAGGTTCGGAGCCTTCTTTTCTGCCTCCGTTTAAATGAGAAGGAGCACGGCACCTGTCCCCTGTCCGGGGGACGGTGCTCTCTTATTATCTTATCGCGGCTGTTGGCGTAAAGAAGACATTTTCAGGTTTTAAGTTGCCGGCAGCTAACTTTATAATGTCTTTCCTTATTGCAGAGGTGGGGCCTCTTTATGTTTTCCAGCCTGATGGTTCATTTTTTGTGGTTGCAAACAGGCCTTACCTGTTATATGGTTTTTTAACATGACAGACACTAAATACCATGAAAATCCGGCAATAAGTCATGTGAGCGCCGAGCCTTCACATGCCATATACGATATCTCAGGCGGAAAGACCCTGCTTTCAGGCGCCGACTGGAGCTTCGCCTTTTACCCCTCGCTGGAGGATGCCGATGAGGCTTTCTTCGCACCCGGTGCCGACCTTTCGGCCCTGGAGCAGGTGAAGGTCCCCTCAGTTCTGCAGCTGATGGGATATGATCAGGTGCAGTACACCAACGTCAACTACCCGATCCCCTACGATCCGCCGTACGTTCCCGATGACAACCCAACCGCAATCTACGTGAAGGACATAACAGTCACGAAGAGGGCAGACAGAAGGTATTACCTCAGCTTCCACGGTGTGGATTCAGCCTACTACCTCTACGTGAACGGAAGACTGGCGGGCTATGGACAGATTCCCCACTCGATCAGCGAGTATGATGTTACCGATCTGCTGGATGAGGGCGTCAACAGGATCGGAGTCAAGGTCCTGAAGTGGTCCGACGGCACCTATCTCGAGGATCAGGACAAGTTCCGCTTCACAGGGATAATCAGGGATGTTTACCTTCTGGAGCGTCCTTTAAACCATGTCAGGGACTATAAGCTCTCTGCTGACATGAACGGAACCTTCACCTTCGAGCTTACCGATGTCAGGGGAAACCCGCACGTGGAAGTATCGCTTTATGACGGTGATGAGGTCATCTTCGGTGAAGAGTATCAGGGACCCATCTCCATATGCCTTGATGACGTTAAGCTCTGGTCAGCCGAGGAGCCGAATCTCTACACGCTTTATGTGGAAACCTCCGAAGAGACGATCACCCAGCGCGTGGGCTTCATGAGTTCATACATAAAGGACAGGGTATTTTACATCAACGGAAAGCCGGTCAAGCTCTTCGGTGCGAACCGCCATGACAGCGATCCCGTGACGGGTCCGTGCATGGATGAGGAACATGTCAGACGTGATCTGCTCCTCATGAAGGCGTCCAACTTCAACTGTATAAGGACGAGTCACTATCCTTCTCCTGACTACTTCTATAAGCTATGTTCCGAACTCGGATTCTATGTAGTGGCTGAGGCTGATATTGAAACCCATGGAGTCACAAGAGTCTATGGCCGTGCGGCCAAGGATAATTTCTGCCTCCTCGCAGAGGATGAGAGGTTCCGTCCTGCCTTCATCGAGCGCAACACCTCAAACGTGCTTGAGCACAGGAACTTCCCATGCATAGCCATGTGGTCGCTCGGAAATGAAAGCGGGTGGGGTAAGAACTTCATTGAAGCAGCCAAGGCCGTCAAGGCCCTTGACTGTCGTGTCATCCAGTATGAGGGAGCACAGCGTGCTGAGCTCGACGGCTTTACGATCGACACTTCGGTTCTCGATGTGGACAGCTACATGTATGAGCCCTCAGCCTTCATCGGAGCCTATGACAGGAAGAAGCCCGTTTTCCTCTGTGAGTACATCCACAGCATGGGTAATGGTCCCGGCGATGCCGAAACGTACTACCAGGCCATAATGTCAAACGAGAGGGCCATCGGAGGGTGTGCCTGGGAGTGGTGCGATCATGCGGTTTTAAAGGACGGAATGTATCTCTACGGAGGCGACAGCGGGGAGTATCCCCATGACGGAAACTTCTGTGTCGACGGTCTTGTTTTCCCTGACAGAAGACCCCATATCGGACTTCTCGGATATAAGAACGTGCTCCGCCCCATAAGATCAAAGCTTGAAAATGACACCCTCGTCATGAGGAACATGATGTATGCCTTCAGGGATACGTCATCCATCAGGGCACTCATAACGCTCTTTGATGAGAGGAGCGTTATCAGGGAAGCAGAGATTGCACTTCCCTGGATTCCCTACCAGAGTGAAAAATCAGTTGCGCTTCCCTTTGACATCTCATCGGGTCAGGTCCTGAAGGTCACATTTCTTGATGAAGAGGGCAATGAGCTTGGTTTCGATCACTTCACCCTGAAGCCCTATGAAGTCAGAAGGGTTAAGGGCGAAAAGGGCAACCCTGAATTAAGTGAGACGAAGGACCGCATTATTGTCAGAGTGAATGGTATAACATACGGCTTCATGAAGAAGGGGGCATCCCTTGCTTCCATCGTGAAGAACGGTAAGGAGTATCTTGCTAAGCCGCTTACCTACGACATCCTCAGGGCCTTCACGGACAATGACAGGAAGGTGAAGCTTATCTGGGAGGATGCAGGTTTTACCCATACTCAGCTCAAGACCTATGGTTATTCTTTGGAAAAGAGTGAAGGGGAAGCGCGGATATCGTATGATTTTGCGATCGCACCCGTGTCGAAGCAGCCGGTGCTGAGGGGTAAAACGGTATATACCGTCACAGCTGACGGAACACTGGAGGTCTCTGTCAGTGCGGCTAAGGATGGAGCCTATCCCTATCTTCCCCGCTTCGGCGTGACGCTCTATGTGAATGGTACTGGGGATGATATCGTCTCCTATTACGGCTATGGTCCTTATGAGGCTTACTGCGATAAGAATCAGGCGTCCTATCCCGGATGGTTCACATCCCCCGTGCGCGATATGTTCGAGCACCATGTCAGACCGCAGGAAACGGGAAGTCACTTCGGAACTTATGAGACTGAAGTCGGAGGCCTCCTGATCCAGGGTGAAAAGCCTTACTCCTTCAATGCTTCCATGTACTCGGTTGAGGGCATCATGGCTGCAGCGCATGATGCGGAGCTCAGGGAGGACGGATGCATCAACCTTCACATCGACTGTAAGATGGGAGGTGTGGGGTCTGCCTCATGCGGCCCGGAGCTGGCTGATGAATATAAGGTCCTGGACAGGGAATTCCTGCATGAGTTCTCCGTTACGGTCAGATGAAATCAGGGAGGGGAGGAAACTCCCCTCCAATTCAATATAATTCCTGTCTTTGCATTTTTTTCTGCTGAGTCACTTTTAAGAACAGTTAAATCACCGTGACGTTCCGCTTTTCCAATAAACCGGCCTGTCCTTCTTATCTTTCCGCCGGAATAAGCACCAGAGCCATCCATTTTTTGTAAGTCACATATATCGGCTTTCAGCCATGGGCGATATAACTGCTTTCAGACAGTCGGCTGCTTCACTGAGCATTCCTGAATTTTCTCCAACCTCAATCTTTATGGGAAGTGGAAATAAAAGGATCTTAACTTTTCTCCGTGTAAATCAGTGAACAAGTAGATAGAAAAAGAGAGCGGAACAGCTTAAGATTTCAACACTGATGAGAACCAGGCTGGAAGAATGGTCGAAGGTCTATTCTTCAGTGGGGATCTCCCAGCTCACCAGGTTCACCAGGACCGTGACGAACAGAATGAATGACATAGTTTCAAGGGCCACGTTCCACATCAGCAGCGGGAGGATAGAGGGCGTGAACAGCTTCATAAAGGCACTGAGACGAAGTGCCTTCGGCTACCAGGACTTCGATTATTTCGCTTATCTGATCTGGGAACAGACCCATAAGGATTCCCTGTATGGAAAGCCGTCATACGGAAGCTCAGGCAGACATTATTCAAGGAAGAATCCCTACAACCAGAAGCGTCTGAAGCAGACTGTCTTCAGGCTTCCTGATGGCGGTAATAAGAAGGCCGTATGACCTCCGGATTACACGCCAAAATATTTAGAACCAAAATTATTCACATGATGTATCACTTCCTCCGGTAAGCGCCATGATTTTCACACTACACCTCCCCTGATTGACAGTTCTCCTCATGGGTTGACTCGGCAAGCGGTATGGGTACATAATACCGACAGGTTGTCGGTATGAGAGTCACAAAGGAAGCACAGGAGAGAAGAGAGGAAATACTGGATGCGGCAGAGGCGCTTTTTGCTTCATGTGGTTATGCCTCGACCAGCACCAATGACATCATTGACCGGGTGGGAATTGCCCGCGGAACCCTCTACTACCACTTCAGGTCCAAGGAGGAGATTCTCGATGCCGTCGTGCTGCGCTTCACCCAATCGCTTCTGGATAGGGCGGAGCAGGTCGCCGCGGATACTTCCGTTCCGCTTTACGACAGGATCGCAATGACAATGATGGCACTTTCCTCAGATACCGATTTAGGAATGGAGCTTCTGTCCTGCATTCACAAAAGTGAGAATGCCCTCCTGCATCAGAAGGTACAGGACATCATGATCGATAAGAGCTCGGCGGTATTTGCCCGCCTCATAGAGGAGGGTAATGAAGCGGGTGTTTTCAGTTGCGCCTATCCTCTGGAAGCGGCCTCAATGATAATGACATATGCATATATCGCCTTTGACAGCTCGAGACAGATTGCGGAGAGTGAGCGGGAGCGTGTCATCATGGGATTCATCACGAACACCGAGCACCTGGTCGGAGCTGAAAGCGGCTCGCTTGAGAGTGTCATTTTAAGGATTTTCGGCATAGCCTGAATTTTTTTTTGTCAACTATTAGACCGGCTGTCGGTCGGGGAGGGAAAATGAAATTATTCTGGATACTTTGGGCCGGTCAGCTCATCTCACAGCTCGGAAGCGGGCTCACGTCCTTCGGACTCTCTGTATATGTGTTCAGGACCACGGGAAGTGCATTTCTCGTCTCGATGGTGGCACTCGCTTCCTTCCTGCCTTACCTCCTGCTCTCGGTTCCTTCCGGTGTGCTCTCGGATAGATACGACAGAAGGCTTCTCATGGTAGCAGGAGACGGGTTTTCGGCCGCAGGGGTAGCTCTCATACTCCTTGCGGTGTCACTTGACCTTCCTTTTATCTTCATAATCATCGGAGCATGTATTTCATCAGCCTTCTCATCGCTGACTGATCCTGCCTTCAGGGCAACTATTTCCGATGTGCTGACAAAGGAGGAGTATGCTAAGGCCGGAGGCCTTAACGGACTTTCCTCCGGTGTCAGGTTCATCATCTGCCCGCTCCTTTCGGCGCTGCTGCTTTCCTTTTCGTCAATGGAGCTCCTTCTGATAATAGACATCCTGTCGTTCATACCCACCATCATGGCTGCATTGTCGGTAAGACGAAGGACCCAGAGCAGGAAAAATGGGGAAAAGGTGTCATTAACTACCGGTTTCAGGGCACTGTATGCGAACAAGGGACTGTTTGTGCTGGTCATTTATACCTCTCTCATCACATTCTTCATGGGCGTAATCCAGATCCTTTCCGAGCCGATGATACTTTCCTTTTCATCCGTGATGACACTCTCGGTTGCGGAGGTGATATGTGCATCAGGAATGGTCGTATCGAGTCTTGTGATATCAGGAAAGGGTATTAAGATTGGGTACAGGAGGGCCCTGTGCTTTTCACTCATCACCTCGGGCCTTGCCATGTTCGCCTTCGGATTTACGATGTCACTTTTCATTATAGTTCCCTTCGGCTTTGTCTTCTTTTTCACCATACCCTATGCAAACACTGCCCTCGATTACCTGGTGAGATCGAATCTTGAGAGGAGTGCGGAGGGAAGCATCTGGGGTGCCGTAGGCTTTGTCTCCCAGACCGGATACGTATTTTCCTATGCGCTTTCGGGCCTTGTCTCCGACAGTGTGGCAAAGGCTCTTGATGTGAGTGTGGGGCGCGGGTGCGCGCTTGTGATCTCGGGAGGAGGAATATTGCTGGCACTGCTTGCACTTGCCCTGCTCTCATTTGACTCGGTAAGGAAGCTTGAACATGACTGATACCATCCTTTCCGATATCAGGAAAAACCCGGTTCAGTCCATTGCCGTCGTGGCATTTGCCTTCACATCATGCTTTCTCATCGCGCTCGGAGCGATGATGTATTCCCTCCTGCTCGGCAGTGTGGACCGGTCGATGGAAGCCTCCCTTACACCGCACTTCCTGCAGATGCACTCGGGTTCCATTGAGGGGGCGGACTTTTACGCCTTCCTTGATTCTCCGGAGGTGGAAGCCTTCCAGATACTTCCTTATCTCAACATTGACAATAATGCGTTCCTGTTTGAAGGGAAGCCCTTCATAAAGGGTGGTGATGACAACGGAGTATGCTTTCAGAGTGAGTCCTTTGACTTTCTCCTCTCTTCCGACAGAGAAATACTCACGGTCGATGACGGTGGGATATACGTTCCTTCTTACTACTCATCTTCCGTCACTGAGGGCGGTACTCTTTCCGTTGCGGGGAAGGAGCTTGTTGTCAGGGGCTTTCTCACCGATGCCCAGATGGGATCATCCCTTTCATCCTCAAAGCGTTTTCTTGTAAGCCGGAACACATTTGAAATACCCCGGGAAAGCGGACGGGTTGAGTATCTCATTGAAGCACGCGGGAGCGATGCTTCCTCTGCCGGGAAAATCGGGTCACTCTATGCCGCTCTTGATTTACCCTCAAACGGCCCCGCAGTGACCTATTCCCTGATAAGGATGATGAACGCACTTTCCGAAGGTATCATGGCGGTTCTGATAATCCTTTCCGGCATCATAGCCACTCTCATCTCCCTCGTGTCACTCAGATACATATTCCTCATCGCGTCGGAGCGCGATGAGAGGAGGATCGCGATCTATGAGGCGATGGGGATCAGGAAGAGTGTCATCGTGGCATCGTGCACCCTTAAGTATGCCCTTCTGATGGCAATCGGTGCGCTGTTATCCTTTCTGGTGCTCCTTGCGGTCATGGATTCGTCTGAATCAGGCATCTCCCTGTTGATTCACTTCTCTGTCTTCTTCCTTCTGGTGCTCTGGGCCTTTTCAATCCTTTTCCGCATTACGGGAAAGGATATTGTGGCGGCCCTGAGAATGAGAGGAAGGAAGAAGAGGGGAAAGGGTGCGCTTCTCCTCATTGCGGTGCTTTCGGCTCTGATGTACTTCCTTGCCTTCCTTCCGGGAGGTGCTTCCTCGACGCTCTCGTCCAGGTCCTTCGTGTCGTCCATGGGAATAGGGGATGCTGATATCAGGATTGACCTCAAGGGGGAGGGCCGGGATGAGGTGGAAGAGTATCTCTCATCAGCTTCTTATGTTTCGTCCTATGCGCTTTACGACACATTCAGGGTGAATGTTTTATCCGGCGATGTTTCTGCCGCAGTACCTGCAGAGAGCGGAGACCACGGCGCATTCCCTCTGACGTATGCCGAAGGGAGACTGCCCGTAAAGGATGATGAGACCGCCCTTTCCGTACTGCTTGCAAAAGATCTGGGAGCCGGAGTGGGGGACACTGTCGTGATGGAAGGCGGTACGTACACCGTAGTGGGCCTTTACGGGGACATCACGAACGGAGGGCGCACGTGCAAGGTCGCCCGGTCTCCTCTCAGTGATGTGATGTGGACGGTTGCATATGTCAATACGCCTGAACCCGGCAGGCTTCTTGGGGAAATAAGAACGCTCTTCCCGCTTTCAAAGGCCGATACCATTGATGCCTATGTCACGAATCTTTACGGCAGGACGATTGAGAACATCGGATTTGCCTCCGATGTGGCATTCGCCGCGGCAATGCTCATTGAAGCGATCCTGCTTGTCCTCATCTCATCGCTCATGACCGAGCGGGACAGGAGGACGATCACGCTGAAGCTTGCAACGGGGATCAGGAGAGGGGAAATCATTCCGGGATATGTCCTGAGACTCGGCGCTTCAGTCGCCGCGGGAGTCGCTCTGGGAGTAGTGCTTGCCATGGTGTTCGGCCCTGCGGTTCTGTCACTGATGCTCTCTGCGCTCGGAGCCTCAGGGGTGAGCTTCACGCCGTCTTACATTCATTCCCTCATCGTTCTGCCGCTGTCATTTCTTTCAGTGTCCCTCATCTCCGCTCTGGCGGGGATGCTGACCGTGTTTCAGATAAGACCATCAGATATAAGGAGAGCTTTGTTATGAAGGTACTTGAAGCCGAAAACCTCTGCTACGGGGGCTTCATCAGGGATGTGAGCTTCAGTGTTTCAGAGGGCGAGTTCGTTGCAGTGATGGGCCCTTCCGGTTCGGGAAAGTCTACGCTTCTCTTTCTTGTTTCAGGTATTCTGAAAGGGGAAAGCGGGAGTGTGAGACTCCTCGGTGAGGACCTTTCTGTCCTTAAGGAAAAGGCGCTTTATGATATCAGGAGAAGGAAGACAGGATTCGTGTTTCAGTCACCTGAGCTCGTTCCTGAGCTTGATGTCACGAAGAACATCCTCCTGCCTGCCATCGACCGGGACAGGAAACGCGCTGAAGAGCTGCTTTCCCGGCTCGGGCTCGGGGGCTTCGGGAAGAGAAGCGTGGAAAACCTTTCAGGCGGGGAGAAGCAGAGGGTTGCCATCGCCCGTGCCCTCATCAACAATCCTGCGATAATACTTGCCGATGAGCCCACAGGGGCACTGAACAGAAGCTCCTCGCTTGACACCATGGAACTGTTCCTTTCCATGAAGAGGGAAGGTAACACGATCCTAATGGTCACCCACGACTCGAGAATCGCATCCTTTGCAGACAGAATCCTCTACTTCGAGGATGGCTCGGTGAAGGCTGAATTTTCCAATGAAAGGGGAAGTGAGGAGGATGTGAGGGCGTTTCTTCAGGCAAACGGGTGGTAAGGGGATGGCTCTCACCATCCCCCATCTGTCACTCTGCGGTGAAGTCGACAAGGGAGTCGATCTTTTCCATGAGGGCTTTGGCTTCTTTTTTCAGCTTTTTGTCCTGGACCGAGATCGAAAGCTCGCTTAAGGCGTAGTACGTGTCATCGACCATATTCGAGATCGTTGCGTAGCATCTGAACTGGTAGGTGTTTTCCTTAAGATACCGGAGTCCGACGAACACGAGCATTTCCCCTGCACAGACCGGAGCAAAGAGATTGTCCAGCTCCTTTGCAATGGTCTCGCCCGTGACTGTTTTCGTGGGATATCCTTTCTTCAGGATCTTATCCGTTTTTATGATTCCGCCTTCCTGAATGAGGTCACGGAGCTTGACGGGCTTTCTCATTATCGACTTCTCATGCTTAAGCACCACGTTGGCCTTCTTCACGCTGCCCCTTTCAAAGCCTGCCTTTATGAGGGTGGGCAGATCTGTAAGGGGTATGAGAACCACCTGCTTCTTCTTAAGCTGCTTTGTCGGATAGTCCCGGTCGAAGATGCGCACGAAGCTGCCCTGCGGCTTCTTTTCCTCTTCCTTCTCCTCCTGCCTCTGCTTCTTCCTGTTCTTCACAAGCTCATCGATAAGGTCGCGTCCGAGGAACTTCACCGTGGCTTCATCAAGGGGCGACACGGTACGGGCGAACATTCTCGATGTCTTTACGATCTCCCCGGCAAGGAGGAACTTCGGTGCCGTGGTGAACCAGGATGAGGAGGGATGGATGTAGATCTGTGTCGCCGACAGGGAGCGGTAAACACCCCTGCTGTACTGGTAGCAGACGTACTGTATGAGACCTGATGCAAGACATGTGAGGTAATCGCTGACACTGCCGCCGCTGGTGATGGGGATTCCCATCGCGCCGACGATGTCCTCAAGCTGGTGCTCAATGTGGACGATTTCGTTCATTGTCTGGGCATCGAGGTAGTACTTTTTCAGGAAGGACTCAGCCTCTCTGTTCCCGGCCTCAAGCTTTGCCGTGTACTCCCCGAAGAGCTTCAGGTAGCCGTAGAAGTCACCGTACTTCGAGCTCTGGAAGCGGCTCTGGCGCTCCCTGGCGATCACTTCCTTGCCCCTGGGCATGAGGAATGGGCCCTTAGTCGAAAGGAATGCCGTTGCGATGAGGACCTCACGCAGTACCTGCGGGAAGTTTCTGATGGCTTCGACGATGACCCTTGAGTGTCTTGGCAGAAGGGGAAACTGCACCATCATCTCTCCCGTGGCGGTCAGATGACGCTGTTCATCGATCGCATCGATGAGCCGGAGTGTCTCTTCTGCGCTTTTAAGGGCCGTCAGGGAAGGGGAGGTGATGAACGGGAAGTTCTCATAGTCGTAGATTCCGAGATCGCTCATGCGAAGCGCAACTTCCGCAAGGTCGGAGCGGAGGATTTCCTCCTGACTGAACTCCGGTCTCATCTCGAGGCTCTTCTCGCTGTAGAATCTCCAGCACGTGCCGCTCTGGGTGCGGCCCGCCCTTCCGGCGCGCTGACGGGCACTGGAGCGGCTTATTGGCAGCGGAACCAGGGCTGAGGTGAAGTCCTTCTGGTTGTAGAAGTTCACCTTGGCCGTTCCCAGGTCTATGACGGTCGTTATCCCGTCGATGGTGATGCTTGTCTCAGCTATGTTGGTCGCGATGACGACCTTGGTCTTACCTTCCTGGGTGGGGATGAACACCCTTTCCTGTTCTTCCTTGGAAAGCCTGCCGTAGAGGGGATAGACCTGAAGGGATGACCATATGGGTGAGTTCTTCAGCAGGGTCTCATAGGTCTTTATCTCCCATTCCCCGCTGCAGAACATCAGCACGTCCCCTGAGTGGTTCTTCACGCAGCCCTCGATGATTCTCATCATCGAGAGTCCCACCGCATGCTCCTCCGCATCGCGGTCATAGCGGTATGAGGCGAGCTGTTTTTCGTTTTCCTTCATCGGATCAACGTACTTTATTTCAATGGGGAAGAGCTTGGCATCGATGGAGATTATCTTTGCGCCGCCGAAAAACTGAGAGAACTTCTCAGTGTTTATGGTGGCTGAACTGATGATGACCTTGAGATCGGGGCGCCGCGCCGTGATCTGCTTCAGCAGACCCAGGATGAAGTCGATGTTGAGGCTTCTCTCATGGGCCTCATCGACCATGATGACGCTGTAGCGGGATAGATCCGGGTCGCCCTTCAGCTCCTGCAGGAGGATGCCGTCGGTCATTATCCTGATCCTGGTGTTCTCGTCGGAGGTGTCCGCAAAGCGCATTGTGTAGGCACAGAGACTTCCCTCCAGGTTAAGCTGCTTTTTTATGTACTCGCAGATGGAGAGGGTGGCGATCCTCCTCGGCTGGGTAATGCCGATGACACCGTAATGGTCATAACCCGCTTCCATCAGGATGATGGGAAGCTGGGTTGTCTTTCCGCTGCCCGTCGGGCTCTCGATGACTATCACCTGATTTTCCTCGAGAGCCTTCAGGATTTCGGCTTTGTGCTTATAGACCGGAAGCTCCTGATAGTTTATCAAAGGGAGCGCTCCAGAAGTTTTTCAGCCAGGGAAGCGATGTCGCCGGTGACGGTGTCACGGGTGACAAGGTCCTTGAGGGAGGGCTTGCCTTCTCCGTCAAAGGTGATGAGAGCCTTCGTTCCGCTCTTTTCGGCATAGTCGTAAAGGGCCTTCATCTTCTTTCCGGGCTGGAGGTAGAGATCGGTCCTGATGCCCTTGTTCCTCAGCTCGGCTGCGGCTGCGGCGGCAATTGTTTCCTGTCCTGCCTGGGCATAGACGATGACGTCGGCACCGGCGGTGTTCCTGAGAATCGGGTGCTTCAGCTCCTCGAGGGCTGCAAGAAGTCTGTCAAGTCCGATCGATGAACCGACTCCGGGAAGCGTTTCCTTGCTGTAGAGGGCAGTGAGGTTGTTGTACCTGCCGCCGGAACAGACGCTTCCGATGGAGGGAAGATCGTCCAGGAACGTCTCGTAGACGATTCCCGTGTAGTAGTCGAGACCGCGGGTGATGGAGGGATCCAGGATGAAGTGGCCTTCAATTCCCGCTGCCTTCAGCAGAGCCCAGATTTCCTTAAGGCGCACCGAGGCATCGCACTCGCCGCCGGCGAGGCCTTCAAGACGAGTGACCGTATCGGGGAAGGACTCACCCTCGACTGAGGTTATGTAGCTTATTACCTTAGCGGCGGTCTCACTGCTTCCGGTAAGCTCGGTAAGCTGTCTTATGACCTCTTCCTCACCGATCTTTCTGAGCTTGTCGACAAGACGGAGGATCTCAACGTTCTTATCCTCGATCCCGGCATTCTTCAGGAAGGTGTTGAAAAGGCCCCTGTGGGAGACGTGGAAGGTGTAGCCCTCGATACCGAGTTTTTTAAACGATGCATCCATGAGTGAGAGGATCTCGAGATCGGAGATGGCGTTATCCGCACCCACGATGTCGAAGTCACACTGGATGAACTCCCTGTAGCGGCCCTTCTGGGGATTCTCGCCCCTCCAGACCTTGCTCATGTGGTAGCGCTTGAAGGGAACGGGCAGGCTGGCTGCATTGGTTGCCAGGAAGCGGGCGAAGGGAACCGTGAGGTCAAACCTCATGGCCACGTCACGCTTTCCGTTGTCCTGGAAGCGGAAGATCTGCTTGTCGGTCTCTCCACCGCCTTTGCCGAGGAGGACGTTTGTATATTCAAGTGCGGGGGTATCTATTGGGACAAAGCCGTAGGATGTGAAGACATCCTCGAGCATCCTCATGATCTTCCTTCTGGGTATCTCCTGGGAGGGAAGGGAATCACGGAAGCCCTTGAGTACTAATGGTTCTATCATGATAAAAACTCCATATATCGATAATGTACAAAAAATGGAAACTTTATTCCACTTGCACATAGGTTATGCTTGAACCATGATGACTGAAAACAGAGACGCTTTCAATAGGGTTCTTGCCCTCCTGGAGGAAGGAAGGGAAGCTGAGTTTTTCCTTGACGGGGAAAATTATGTGATAATGTGCTCAGGGCACTTCATCACCGTCTGGCAGTGTGCCGACACTCCCGAGGCAGTCGCGGTCGCTGAATATGACGGCAATATCGAAAGTTCCCTCAGAACTCTTTTCTCAGATCCGCTCTTCACCATTAACAGCAAGAGGATCAGCTGGGCTGACTGAAACAGAAGGGACATTGATACAGCGTCCTTTGGAAATGCATCATCTTTCCTGACGTAAATGAAAGGATATCGAAAACTCTCTCATACTCATTTACTATTTTCCCGTCATGGCGGACCGTGAATGAAAGGGTATGTGGCAGGAAAAAAGAGAGGACGGCAGCTGCCGTCCTCAAGGGGGTAGTAATGATGTATGCTTACTCCTCTTCCTTCCAGGCTCTGCCGTAGTAGGAAGCGAGATAGAGCTCCTTGATCTGGCTGATCAGCGGATAGCGCGGGTTGGAGCCGGTGCACTGGTCATCGAATGCCTTGACTGAGAGTTCGTCGACACATGCGAGGAACTCTGCTTCGTCAACACCCCAATCCTTGATTGAGGCGGGGATTCCGAGGTCTGCCTTGAGGCGCTCGATTCCTTCGATGAGGGCATCAACCTTCTGATCCATCGTCATGCCGGGTCTGACATCGATGTAGTTGCCGTTGGGTGTCTCATTGACGTTCATGGCAATGTAGTCGGCACATCTTGCATAACGGCTTGTCACTGAGGGGAACTCATACTGCGGGAAGGCAGCCTGCTTGGTCGGGTTGTCGTTCCTGTTGAAGCGGATGACGTTAGTCAGAAGCAGTGCGTTTGCAAGTCCGTGGGGTACGTGGAATCTGGCACCGAGCTTGTGAGCCATTGAGTGACATACACCGAGGAAGGCGTTGGAGAATGCCATACCTGCCATTGTGGAGGCGTTATGGACCTTTTCACGGGCCTTCTTGTTCGTGCCGTCCTTATATGCGACGGGGAGGTACTTGAAGATGAGTCTTGCGGCTTCCAGGGAGAGACCGTTGGTGTAATCGGTGCTCATTGAGCTTACAAGTGCCTCAAGTGCGTGTGTGAGGACATCGACGCCGCAGCTTGCGGTAAGACCCTTGGGCTGTCCCATTGCCAGTTCGGAGTCGACGATGGCCATTGAGGGGGTGAGGGCATAGTCCGCGATTGCCCACTTCATGCCGGTTGTCTCATCGGTGATGATGGCGAAGGGAGTGACCTCAGAGCCTGTACCTGAAGTGGTCGGGATACAGACCATCTGTGCCTTCCTGCCCATGTTGGGGAATGAGTAGATGCGCTTCCTGATATCCATGAACCTGAGGGCAAGGCCTTCGAAGGATACTTCCGGGTGCTCGTATAAGAGCCAGATGATCTTTGCCGCATCCATCGGAGAACCGCCGCCGACCGCGATGATCACATCGGGGTTGTAGGCATTGACGAGCTGCATTGCAGTGTTGATCGTGCCGAGTGTGGGATCGGGCTTGACCTGGTGGAATACCTCGGTCTCGATTCCGAGGGCATCGAGCTGATCGGTGATGCGGTCGATCATGCCGCTGTTGAAGAGGAAGCTGTCGGTAACGATGAAGGCTCTCTTCTTACCCTGAAGCTCCTGAAGGGCCACGGGAAGACAGCCGTACTTGAAGTAGATTTTGGGAGGTAATCTGAACCAGAGCATGTTCTCTCTCCTTGCTGCGAGTGTCTTGATGTTGAGAAGGTGTTTGGGGCCTACGTTCTCACTGATGGAGTTGTTACCCCAGGAACCGCAGCCGAGGGTGAGGCTGGGCTCGAGACGGAAGTTGTAGATGTCACCGATGGCACCCTGGCTGGCAGGCATGTTGATGAGGATTCTGCTTGTCTTCACGGTGCGGCCGTATGCATCAACCTTATCCTTCTCCTTCTCGTCGATGTAGAGGACGGAGGTGTGTCCGAAACCGCCGAGGGCGATGAGGCGTGCGGCCATGTCGGCACCTTCGCCGAAGTTGCCGCAGCGGTACATGCCGAGGACCGGTGAGAGCTTCTCATGGGCAAAGGGCTCGTCAATGGCAACCCTTTCGACTTCACCGATGAGGACCTTGGTGTTCTTCGGTACTTCAAAGCCGGCAATCTGTGCGATCGTGTATGCGCTCTGACCTACGATCTTCGGGTTTACCGTGCCCCTCTGGGGATCGAGGATGATGGGTGAAAGCTTTGCCTTCTCGTCATCGCTTAAGAAGTGTGCGCCTTCGCGTGCCAGCTCTGCCCTGACCTCATCATAGATGTCCTTATGGCAGATGATTGACTGCTCGGATGCACAGACTACGCCGTTATCGAAGGTCTTTGACATGAGGATGGAGGCTACCGCCATTTTGATGTTTGCGCTCTTGTCGATGAGGGCAGGGGTGTTAC